>SDNM01000005.1 GCA_004524385.1 Promethearchaeota archaeon | reverse complement strand
TATGGTACCAGGAGCATGTGGTGTCGCAATTAAGTGTAAGGACGGGGTTGTCCTTGGCAACGATAATCGGGCGACTTGGGGATATACAGTAATAAATAAATCAACCAAAAAGGTTTTTAAGATAACTGAGAACATAGGAATAGCCGCTTATGGTCTTATAGGTGACTTCCAAATACTTGTGAAAATTATGAGAGCGCAAGCTAACTTATACTTGTTAGATGCCGGAGAGAGAATTTCAACTCAAAGCATGGGGAAATTAGTTTCTAATTATTTATATTCACGAAAAATGTTTCCATTATATACTAATTTGGTAATTGCGGGTATGGATAAAGATGGTCCAAAACTCTTTACACTTGATGCTATTGGTTCATTAATGCCAGATGACTACGGAACTGCTGGAACTGGAATGCTATTATCGATAGGAATCTTAGAAGCTGAATATAAAAAAGAGATGAGCGTTGTGGAAGGTGAAAGACTGGTTGAAAAAGCAATTAAGTCTGCTATAAAGCGAGATGCCATGTCTGGAAATGGGATTGATATTCTCACGATAACAAAAGACGGAGCAAAAGAGAGTCGAATCGAGATCAAAGAACTTGGGGAATAACTTTTTAAAACGCTTTTTTTGAATAGTAAAATTTATAATTTTTCCATTGTATCAATACTAGATTGACAAATTGTAATTTCGCTTTAAAACTTCTTTTAGATTAAAAGGTCTTTATTTTGAGAATTACTGATAATGTATTTAACGATGTTCGAGAAATATTAGGATTTTCAAAGGAAAATATTTTAGACATCAAAAGAATTATAGATAAATTCAGGGCTGAAAAGTCAGATCAGACTGAAATTGATGATTTTTTAAAGACCAAATTTTCAAGAGAGATTCTCGATTTCTATGCGAATTATATAGAAGAAATAAGAAATTTCGCAGACCTTTATCTATTACCTAAAGAAGGTTTTGAAATAATTAATTATCATAATCTAAAATCAGGAATTTTAAAAGAACTTAGGCTTTTTTCAAATAATTTACTTAATTTAAAATTGAATTGTCGAAATACTAAACGATTTTTAAAAAATAACTCCTATTTAGAACAATTTATAATGACGGTACAGAGTTTAATTGATGAAAACGACGATTTAATTAATAGATTTGAAAATTCCTTAAATAAATTAGAGGGGGGTTATGATAACATTGGATATATTTGGATTGAAGCAAAGAAAATTAAAAACTTGAAATTAAAGATAAATAAGTTTCCAAGTATATTAACAAAATGGGACGAGATAAAAGAACTCAATGATTTTATAAAGGAATCTAATCAAGATTCTATTAAAAAAAAGAAAAAGAAGAAAAAAGGAACATATTTAACATCATATTTCAACAATATTTATCAGTTTTTTAAAAAAAAACAAGACGATAAAATTAATATTTATTCTGATTTGATTTTTCTTCTATTTCAGAATAATATGATTGAAGAATTTAAAGAGGTTGAGGATCTCGATGAATTTGTGAATATTCTGGATAGGAAGGAGATAATCCAGAGATTAAAAAAATTTTTACGCCCCATAGTTAAATCTCTAATCGAAGATAAATTAAAGTCTTTTCTAAATGAAATAGTGGAATTAGATAAGAATTTTAATTTAGAAGAAGATAAAAAGAAATTTAATTTAAAAACTCTTTTAGAGCAAGAATTTAGCTTATACCTGCCCAAAATAGCGGAATATTATCTAAGTGGTTTAGAAAAGAAATATCAAGCAACAATTAGCGATTTAAAAGAATATGACGAATTTAAAAATGTTGCAAAGTTCTATTCGGAAAAAACTGAGGTATTTTCCTCATTAATTGAGAAGTTATTAGAATATATTAACGATTTTGAATGGTGCTTGATGCCTTATGTTGAGGTAAGTGATTCTTATAAAAAAACAATTGAAAATGTGCTTTCTGAAATAACTCGGAGAAGTAATGAATACGTATTCTATTTAAAAACGGTTAGAAAGGAAAGATTGCGTGATCGTGTCAGAAATTTTATATATGAGAAAATTGCAGAAGTAAATGAGTTAATGAGTAAATATCAAGATGATACAGCCTTAATAGTAAGGGAAGAATTTCCTCAGATAAAACAAATTCGAGACATTCTAAATAATTACAAGGTAAGTATTGAAAAGATTAAAGAGGAAGTCTATAAGAAACTAGATTTTTATAAAGAAAAGGATATTGACATTTATCAAATCATTAAACAATGGGAAGATAATTTTACTCTTAAAAAACAGCAATTAAGTTTCCTACTATCTATGATGCTAAATAAATTATTTAAAAATTTTAGAGAGTTGATTGAAGAGGAGGATTTAATGCTTGAGCATATAAAAGAAATTAAAGCTCAAAACGACACAATCGAAACTGTGCCATTAAATTTTGCTTTATCAAATTTTTTAGTTGATAAGTTAACAGAAGAAGAGCTTAACGAGAGGATTGCCGAAATTAAATCGAGAATTGAAAATTTAAACAAAGAAAGTTATCTCTATGAATCAGAATTAACTAATTTGCAGAAAACTTTGGCTAGTAAAGTAAAGATTCGCGAGGGAATAACTTCTGACACCATTAAATGCGGTGTCTGTCATAAAAAATTTGATTTTGCAAAAGATAAGATAATAAAATGTCCTTTCTGTGAAGCAGTCTATCACTATCTATGTGTAGCATTTTGGCTATCAAAATATAACTCTTGTCCAGCATGTCAAAACAAATTTCTTGACCCAAATGCGGGCATTTATAGTGATCAAGAGGGGGAGTATAAAAAAGAATAATAAAATTATAGTTATTTTTGAATTTTAATAAAATTAGAAGTTTCCAGCCCTCTAACTGAAAAATTAGCATCAATATAAATCATTAAAGCATGCATAGGAAATTTACCATTATCGTGGCAATGTACATATCTTAGAGGCCAATGCTCAATTTTCGATCTTGATCTCTCAATATTATTGATATCAATATCTCTGCCGTAAATTTGCTTCCCGCATACAGGGCAGATGGTCATTAATTTCCTCATTAAAACGGCACGAGTTTCAGAGTTCAAATTACAATCCTCTTTAATTTATAAATCTATTCTTAATGTCTAAATACTGCTTTAAAGAGGATTAAAGAAGTTGTGTTAAAATTTAAATGTGTTATTGAGATATAATATCAATAATATCCTTAATATCATTTTGGAGTTTTGGATTTTATAGCAGGAGTTTTAGATTTTATTGGTTGCTTAGGAATAGATTTCAATTTTCTGATTTCAGCATCAAGTTTTTCGCGATCTCGTCTTAATTTATCTTTTTCCTTATTTAATTTTTCCCTTTCACGCTTTATATTATTTTTTTCGTTATTAATTCGAGATTTTTCATTCTCTATTTTCCTTTTCTCGTTTTGAACATAAGAATCTATTTTATCTTTCTCGTTTTGGAGTTTCTTTTTATCATTTTGAATATTAGATGCGAGTGCACTTTTTTGGTTTTCCAATCTTTTCACATCATTTTTTAAATCTTGTTGTTTATTTTCAAGATTTCTAACCTTATTTTCCAAAGTATTACTCCGTTTTTCTAATGAAGGGATCTTACTTTGGATATCTTTTAATTGAGCCTCTTCGTTTTTCCTATCGCGATCTAAATATTTTCTTTCGTTCTCTATATCTCGTTTTGTCTTATTTAAGTCTTTTAGTTGTTTTTTGAGAACATTTGATTGCTTTTCTATATAATTACGTTTCTTTTTTAATTTCCTGTTGGAGTCCTCAATAATTCTTTTTTGATTTTCGATTTGTTTTTTTTCACCATTGATATCATTCTGTATATCATTAAGCGTTTTATTTAATCTGTCTTTTTCATTCTGTAAATCCCTTATCTCACTTTCGATGCTTTTTCGTTTTCTTTCTAAATCTTTAAATGACTCTTGAAATGCTTGCATTTTCTTAAGCGTACTTTCCCATTCAGCTTTTTCTTTTTCTAAGGATTTACGCTCATCTTTGATCTTTTTAAGCAATGTTTTGTCTGCAACAAATGTTTCTTCTTTAGGGGGTGTTTTATCTTTAATAGTATATTTAGGAGGAGGTTCATCTGGCATTTTATACAATCTAACTCTATTAATTCATTAAGTAAAAGGAATTTTTTTATATAAAATTATTTAAAAGCAAAATAATTAAATACTTATTGTAAATATTACATTTTAACAAAATAATAAAATAAAAATTATGGAGTTTGAATAATATGGGAGAATTTGATTTTGATGAGGACTTAGGAGAAGAGCCAGCGGAGAAACAGCCAGAGAGAAGTAAAACACCAGCAGAAACGGCACCTGCTGGAGGTAATAAAATTAATCTGTTTTTTCTCAGCACGATTGGTCCTGGGGAAAAAAGGCAAAAATTATTAGTTGACGATGGAAACAATGTATCAGCTATCAAGCAGACAGTGGGAAATATATTCGGTTTAGACCCAAATGATTTCCATTTGAGTTCTGGTGGGGTTACTATGGACGAGGGTGCCCCATTGAGTCAATACGGCGTGAATGATGGCGATGAGGTTTTGCTTATTCCTGCTTCGACTGCAGGGATCTAAGTTTTCTTTTAATGAATGAAAAGATTAAATATTTTTTTTATATTTTTTTTAAATTCTTAAGTATATTATATAATAATTAATCGATTTCTATTCAGAAATCATAAGTTTTAGTTGGTGGGAAAATTGGAAGAAGGTTCAGATTTTTTCAGTAAAGATTTGAGTGCAGTAGAAAGAGATCTCTATGATCGACAATTCCGTCTCGAAGGATGGTCTCAAAAATTAGTTAAAAACGCCCGAGTTTTAATCGCAGGTGTCGGTGGTCTTGGATGTGAAATTGCTAAAAATTTGGCAATGTTAGGAGTGGGACATCTCGATTTAGTGGATTTGGATATAATAGAACACTCTAATTTAAATCGGCAATTACTTTTTGCTGGAGCAAAAATAGGATCATCGAAAGCTATCATTGCCGCAAAAAGGTTGAAAGATATTAATCCAAACATTACGATAATAGGTTACCATACAACTCTTGAACGTTTAGATCCTTCAGTATATAGTTCAGCTGATGTTATTGTAGGTGGTCTCGATTCAATGAATGCCAGGCTCAATTTGAACGCTCAAGCAGTCAGATTTAAAAAACCCCTTGTCGATGGTGGTACATCTGGTTATCATGGACATCTATATACAATTTTTCCCTATGAAAATGCTTGTTATGAGTGCAATCCTCTTCCTGTTGGAGAATCCGATGAAATGGCAGCTTGTACTGTTGTGGGAATCCCGAGAAAGAGAATACATTGTGTTTTCAAGGGTAACATGGCTTTTCAAGAGAAATTTGATAGAAATCCAAAGCCGAAAAACATAAAAGATGTCAATTTTATTCAAGAAATAGCTAATAAACTCGCTAAAAAACATAATTTTTTACCACTATTTTCGAAAGCTGATATAGTTAAAGTAATTGATGCTCATGATCCCGCAATTATAACAATTAACGCTCTAATTTCTGCCATTCAATCGCATGAGACCATTAAAATCATCCATTGGTTAGCTGGAAATGAAGCATTAGGGGATCCAATTAAATCTTATGTCGTATTTAATGCAATGACTCTAAAGTTTTATCCTATAGAAAAAAAAAGACGCTCTGATTGCTTACAGTGTGGTGATAATGTCAGAAGAGTAAATGTTTCAATTAAAAAGAAGGATAAATGTGTGCAAATCATCCATGATCTAGAAAGTCAAGGTTTTGAAATAGATCCATATTTTGAACCAACCCTAACATTAATGGATTTTAACGATATAAAAGTAATTGATCTTGAACGATCTGCTAATAAAAATAAGCTGAGAAATTTAGAATTGATTACTGCGGTTGGTTTCAAAGGTGGAGAAATTTTTATAAATCTTAATTTAAAAGGTTAATTTTCTATTTAATTAGGAATATATATTATAAGTTTTTATTATTATTACAATAAAATATATAAATTATAACAATTTGAGTATGAGAATATAAAATGAGTTTAAGAAGTTCACGTATATCTCAAGATTTTGCGGCTCTTAAGAAGATGTTAAAAAATGGTGTAATAACACAATTAAAACCATTTGATCCTAAAAAAAAAAGTATAGATCATATTGCTGTATTATTAAAAGGTCCAAAAAAGACAGCCTATCAAGGAGGGCTTTTTAAACTTGAGATCAAATACCCTCCAAATTATCCTAACCACCCTCCTTTTGTGCGACTTCATACGGCGATTTGGCACCCAAATTTCTGGGCCAAACCTAACGAGTACCAGGGCCAGAGGAATATTTGTCTAGCGCTGGTAGATCCTAATTATGTGGGTAAAAAAGGGGGCTGGTCACCGAGTAAGACCATAGTAACTGTAATACAAGCAATAACAGCTATGTTAAATACACGAGGGAAATTTTTTAATCCGACAGATGTATTTAATAAGAAAGCAGCCATAGAGACAATGAAAAATCCGAAGGAATTTGAGAAAAAAGTCAAGTATTTAGTAAAAAAATATGCCAATAAGAAATGGTAAACTGTGGTGAGGGGCTCTAAATGCCTGAAGATGATGAATTGAATGAAGATGCTATTAAGGAAGATATGAAACAGCAAATTAAAGAGAAATTAAAAAAGGAAATTCTCAATGAAGTCTATACAGAGCTAAAATCTGAAAAAGAGAGTTTAACTGAAGATATAATTTCTCGATTAAGTGAGGAACATTTACTTGCTCCAATTGAACCAACACAAATAACTCAACCAAATCAGGAAGATGAATTATTAGATAAAATAGCAATAAGTATATCAACTAAAGCAATTCTCAAAATTGCCACTCATTCATTAAAATTTGCAAATCGTAGTTTACCTAAACGAGAATGGTGTGAAGTTTTTGGAATATTGGGAGGAAAAATGTATGATTATGGTCCTAAACTTCATATTATAAACGCCTATCCAATAACTCATGGCGATATTATTTCAGTGGTAGATGTATTTATGAGAGATTCAAGTAAATTTACAAAAGTTTATAGGCATTTAAAAAATTTAGATCAATTTATATGTGGATGGTATCATTCTCATCCATCTCATGGACTCTTTCTCAGTTCTGACGACTTTGAAACCCACTTAAATTTTCAAAAACAATGGGAAGACTCTGTAGCATTGGTAATGGACCCTTTTAAAATCGATGGATATTCCTATGGATTTGAGATCTATCGTGTGGATTTTAAATCAAATAGATATAATAAGGTCCCTTTTCTCGTAAAAGGAGCATTGGATGTAAGAGCTCTACCCGAACTATTAGAGTTTCTTAGTCCCATAGTAGAAAATAAAGCTACAGATCTTGAATTTGAAGAAAGATAAAAATTAGAATTAAGCTGAGTCCGGTGAAAACTAAATCTTGCTGAAGATAAGAACAGCTTTAATACTACTGTTTTCCATTGGTATAGCTTTATTTTATGGTTTAATTATATTGAGGTCGTGGAATACTTTTCTCTCAATAGTATTAATCGGACTTTGGATTCTTTTTACAATTAAATTCTTTCAAAAGCGAAAAGAGTACAAAGAATATAACTCCCCTAAAAACACCTCTTTTTTTCTTTTATGTCCCTTAGGCGTAGCACTTTTTTATAGTATATGGAGCTATTTTACAGGTTTTTGGGGGGAAAATCTATTGGAAGATTTTTTTCCACGGTTATACATTAGTTTGTGGATCATCATTTTTGCTCTTCCTTACTTTTTATATAGCTTATCGACACTTCGATCTTGTTTTACTAAATTTTATGTTATATATATTTTCCGTACGAGGTCGCTCAACGCTCGCAAATTTGTGATTTTCTATGTGATTTTTATTTTGTTTGTCCTTATTTCTTACATGGTGTATTATAACATTGTGGTTTTTTATTATTTTTTTTATATTGTCCAACAGACTTATTATTTTAGCGCTGATTTAATGCTCATACTTGTATGTTGTGTTTTAATATATTTTTTTGTTAGGCATGCTATTTTTGGCTCTCCACGTGCTGTACCTGAACTATCGTCGGATTATCTTGCTCGCCGAAGAAGGCAATTAGAAGGGATAACATCAACTCCTCTAAGACCTGCATCTCCCAGAGCAACTCCTACCACTCCTTCACGACCTGTAGTCTCTAGATCTGCTACCACTAGAACTTCCAGACCTGCAACCACACATCCTTCGACACCCAGCACATCAAGACCAACTACTTCTCGACCGACGATTCCTCCTGTCTCAAGATCAACACCATCCCAACAAAGGGCTGTCTCAAGACCAACACCATCTCGTCAAAGGGCTGTAGCAAGGCCAAGCTACGAAAAATTAATGCCTAAAGCAGGAATATTATCATTAGAAGACTTTAAATGTATCTTTTGTTTTGAATTACCAAAGATGCCTGCTGATGAAAGGCGAGGGATTATAATTTGTCCAAATTGTAGACATCCTGCTCACGCTGATGAATTTAAGGGCTGGGCTCAGGCATCACCACTCTGTTCTCGATGTGATGCTCCTATTCCACCTTCATTTCTCCGAAATCCTAAGGTGATTCCAGTCAAAACATATTTAGAAGTAATAAAAGAGTATAAAAGAAAAGGATAAAATTCAATTAGCAGATATTTAAACTTATTTTAAAATGTAAAAATATATATATAAATTATATTTATAATTTTACTATGAAAAATAAGACTATTTCTTTACCTGAAGATTTGTATGAAAAGTTAAAACGGCAGAAAAAGAAAGGAGAATCCTTTCCTGAATTGATTGATAGATTAATAAAAGAAAAAAAATCCAAAAAACAGCAATTAGAAGCACTCGCGGGTGTTTTTAAGGAAGATAATGAATGGGATCAAATATTAAATGATATTATTGAGGATAGAAAGAGACCTGCCAGAATATAGAGTCGTTGCCTATGGTTGTATTGGATAGTGATATCTTAATTGGATATTTAAGAGGAAATGAGCAAGCAAAAAAGATAATTATTAATTTTAAAACGCAAGAGATTTATCTTAATACTACTGTATTTAATGTGGCTGAATTGTATAAAGGATGCTATTCGATGAAGAATGTAGCTAAAGGTTTGATGAAAATAAAAGCTTTATTGGATGCCTTGGATGAAATTCTACCATTTAATGCTGAAGCCATAGAGGAATATGCAAAAATATCAGCTGATCTCAAAAAAAGGGGATTAAGTATAGGAGTAATGGATGAATTAATAGCAAGTGTTTGTATTTCGCATGAGGAAATCTTTTATACTGGAAATACGAAACATTTCGAGAGAATTGAAAATATTTCTTTAGTTAATTGGATCGATGAGAGTTAATAAAGATATACTCACTCGAAATGAAATATCTTTAATTTAGAGTTCTGGAGGGAAGAAGATAATATTTAGTGCTAAATAGATGCCAAATCCAATCATAAATGCTCCACATCCAATCAAGACATATTTAAATACCTTAGGATTGATTGATTTTCCACCTAAATATACAAATATAGAAATTGGTATATACCATGCAAAATCACCTAACTCATGTCCTAAATAGAAGAGTAAAAGTCCTGTTGGATTTTCAAAACTTATATTGAAATAAATCATCATACTTAAACCAATAACAGCCCACCATAAAGTCCAAAAAGGATTAGAAAGTGATACTATAATTCCCCCAAGAAAGCTGTTTCCCTTAAATCCTTTAATATCTTCTTCAGAAACGGAAAAATCAATTTCATATTTTCCCTTATAAACGTCTCTGATGACTAAACATCCAAATATCATGAGAAGAATTCCGCCTACAATGCCAATTATACTTAAAACTATGATATTTTGGAAAAATAAATAAGCACCTAATAATAGTAATGTTATAAGCGCGAGTTCTAATGTAGCGTGCCCTAAAATAATAAAGAATCCTGCTAAATACCCTCTTTTTTCATTGAGAGATTTATAGATTGTATATGTTAAAACAGGTCCTGGAGATAATGCTCCAGTGAGAGCAATTAAAAAAGAAAATAAAAAAATCTCAAGCATTATATTTTTTATAGTAGGGAATTATAGTTAAATTCTTTAATATCTTCTTCATAAAGAGAAAAATCAAATTCATATTTTTCCTTATAACCATCTCTAATGGCTAAACATCTAAAGACCACGAGAAGAAGCCCTCCAACGATACCTATTACAGTCAAAATTATGCAAATACTATAATTTTAATATTTTATATTTATTATGATTATACATAAATTGAAATATGATTTCTTATGTCTGAAGACTCTAATTACGACACATCAATAGAGCCAGAATATCTAGTTAGGTTTTATAATTGCCCAAAATGTAAGATAAATCATAATATAAAAATACCAAAAAAGATAGCTGAAGATAGACCTTCATTTCCTTTTCCATTTGTTTTCCTTCACTCGTCTGAGGATAACTTAGAAGATTTACTAACTATTCTTTATCTTGATGCACAATTACAGATCCGAGCTGTTGAAATTATAGAAGTTGAAAATAGCAATATTTTCTCTGAGACACTCACGAAGCAAATTACTGAGAAATTAATGGATAAAATTGTGAGTTTAGAAGAAGAAAATCTTCACTTGAAAGAGCTTTTAACTAAATTAGAAGTAGGCAAAATGGTTGAGCTTGAAGCAGAAAACCCAAAAGTTATGTCTATTCCAAGATTGGAATACGAATCTGAAATAAAATCAAAACCAGTATCTTTAGAACCTCAAATTGAGAAGTTAAAGGAAATTGATAAGAAACCATATATTAAAGAACCTCCTGAAATCAAGCTTGAACCACTTATTAATGTTTTTATCCTCTCATTATTAAAACCTGGAGAGAAAACACGAGATTTAAGTATTAATTTGAATATTAAGATAAGCGCCCTTAAAGAAACGGTTGGAAATCTATTTGGTCTGGCACCCGTCAATTTTCATTTATCCTCTGGAGGTATAATCTTGAGTGAAAATACGCAAATAAAGGACTACGACATCGAAGATGGAGATGAAATTGTGGTCATTCCTTCACGGGTGGCTGGATAATTTAAAAGCTTAGGCTCTTTATTATTCTCTAATTTGATAAGAATTTATATTTAATTTATTAAATATTGTCATGATTTTTTTTGAAATGCTTTTGAACTTTTTCAATCCGATGGTCTATTTTCTGTAATTGTTTGTCGTGTTTGCCATCATCATTTTCTTCAATAAAAATATCTTTAATTTGAAATAAGTATTTTAATGCAACTACATAATCTTTTTTTAATTCATATTTGGTGGCTTGTTTCATAGCGAATTTCAATTCAACTTCTTTATTGAGTTTGGTAATTTCAGAAATTTTTGACGAGATTTCATCTATCCTCTTTTTCATATTGAATTCCCTTGCATAATTAAGTGCCATTTGATATTCATCTAACGCTTCTTGATATGCAGCATTTCTTTCTGTGATTTCAGCTTTCTTCATTAACGAACTAATTTTTATATTTGCATCCTCAATACTCATGTCATGAGTCTCGAAAATAATATCCTCGAAATCTCTTTTCTCCTTAATTTTTTGAAATATATCTTCCATTTCTTGTTTTTCTTGCACCATTGTTTCTGATTCTTCTTTTTGAAATTCTAAATCTTGTGAAAGTATTATGTTATTCTTCATCAATTGACGAATATTCCATAATATTTCTTCATCTGATACCACACCTAACAGTTTTGAAGTTTTAACCATAAGATACGTTATAAAAAAATAATCATCTTCTTTTAACAAATCCTTCGCACATTCAAATATTGCTTTTTGAACTAAAGAAAGATTTTCAATTATATTTGGTGGAATTAGAGAAGACAGAATGAGAGGATAATTCATATTTATTTCAAAACTTTGCTCTATTAATTTTTTGGCTGGTTCTAATATATCCTCATCACATAATTCCTCAACTTTCTTTAATTCATCCTCATAATTATCTTCAAAAAAACCGGCAAAATCTATTAATAATTCTTTTAAACTTTTTGAAGCTTTTTTATCAAGAATCAAACAAATTCTGCATAATTTACCATCATACAAGATGACATTAAAATTTTTATAATCAAACTCGTAGAGCTTCTTCTCTAATTTAAATTTGTCTAAAATGGTTAATTC
This sequence comes from Promethearchaeota archaeon, assembly GCA_004524385.1. Lineage (GTDB taxonomy): Archaea > Asgardarchaeota > Lokiarchaeia > Sigyniarchaeales > SOKP01 > LW40-45. The sequence goes on along the minus strand of SDNM01000005.1, from coordinate 2,780 downwards.
CTGTGATGAAAACGAGATATTAGCTTGAATAAATCCTGATATTAAAGCTGCATTAATAGGTAAATCACCTATATTCATATTTAGAGCTGGAATTCCTCCTTTAGTAAGTATTAACACGTGTCTTATTGTTACCATGTCATTATATTTCTTCCAAATATGAAGATATAATAGCTCTTTTCTTTTTTGCTCCGAATGTTGCTCAGTAACATTAATAATATCTATCAAAAAACCAGCATCACTAAATTTTTTTGCCAAGCAACTAAAACAATTATCTGGATATCCATTTTGACACACAGATTTATCAATACCACAATTAATTCCCGCAATTAATTTAAAATACGTCAAATAATCACCATTGTTTAATTTTAGATCTTAAAATTACCTAATAACTAAATAAAATATTTTTTATTTCTAAATCTATTAAAAAAATTCAATTATTTAACTTTAATAATTATTAAGAAAGTAAGTAGTGTTAAAGTTATTGGAAAGAAAATATTAATTGATGATATGTAGGAATCAAAAAATAACTAATCTTATTCTCTGATTTGTCCATTTCCGTAGATAATAAATTTAGTTGTGGTCAGTTGGTTAACTCCCATAGGACCTCTTGCATGTAATTTTTGAGTAGAGATGCCGATCTCAGCGCCAAGACCAAATACGCCCCCATCAGTTAATCTTGTGGCAGCATTAACATACACAGCAGCAGCATCAACTTCATACAAAAACTTTCTCGAATCCTTATAGTTATTTGTAATTATCGATTCAGTATGTTTTGAATCATATTTGGTAATAATTTCAATAGCTTCATCAATATCTTTCACAACTTTGATACAAACTTTTAATGATAAATATTCTGTTCCCCAATCTTCTACTGTTGCGGCAATGATGTTTGGTACTAATTTTTGAGAGACTTCACACGCTCTTACTTCAACACCATTCTCTTTTAAAGCATCAACTATAAATGGAATAAATTTCTCTTTAATTTTCTCGTGAACGAGAATTTTATCTAAAGCGTTGCATACAGCCGGATACGAGCATTTGGAATTAATTATTAATTTCTTGGCCATATCAAAATCTGCGTCATAATTGACAAAAATACTTACGATTCCAATACCAGTTTCTATGGTAGGAACTGTTGAATTTTGAATTACATTCTGAATTAATGATTCTCCCCCTCTTGGGATTATCACGTCGATATAATCCTTTAGCTTTAACATCGCATCAACATATTTTCTGCTGGTATCTCTTACAATTTGGATGCAGTTTTCTGGAAGCCCTTGTTTAACTGCTGCCTTATGTAAAATGTCAGCTATTACCACATTAGAGTTAATTGCTTCGCTTCCCCCTCTTAAAATTATTGCATTACCAGCTTTTAATGCAAGTCCCGTACTATCGGATGTAACGTTAGGTCTGGATTCATATATTATTCCAATAACTCCTAAGGGGACTCTTATTAATCCTATATCCATTCCATTTGGTCTTCGCCACATTGAAATGACTTCGTTTATAGGATCAGGCAGTGCTGCGATTTCTCTTAATCCTTCTGCAATTTTATGAATTTTTCCAGAATTTAACACTAACCGATCCACTTTTGCTTGTTCTAAATTATTTTTTTTAGCATTTTCAAGATCGGCTTTATTCCTTTCTTTAATTTTGTCTACTTGCTTTTCTAATTCATCAGCCATTTTTAATAATGCTTTATTTTTTGAATCAGTAGAGACATTTTTCAAAATAAAAGCTGCATCTCTAGCTTTCTCTCCAATTGTTCGCATTTCTTCTTCTATCGTCATATTTATAATCTACTCGCCGTAGAAGTTAGAGATTTAATATCTCCTATTTATAATCTTCTAAATAATTCTGTCTTAAATTACTTTTACTTTTTTCTAATTTCAAACAGTATTTTCTAAATATTATGAATACCTAAAGTTTCTTTTCGGAATGCGCGAACCGAATAGATCGTTATTACCAGTCAATAATAAAAAAAGATAATCTAAGTCTGTCAACCTTACAAATCGTTCTGGTACTCCGTAAACCGTGGAGCCTTAGTTCTAAAATCTATAAAATTACAGAATATAAATGTAAAACCTTACAATAAGGGTCCATCTAGTTTTGATAATCCTGTTCGGGCTCTTGATCCTCAATAGTAATATTATTCTTTTTCATGTATAAGTTAAATAAACATATTATCATAATAGAATATAAAGTAATTAGTCCCAACGTAACAAAAACTCTAATATAGATAATAAGATAATTTATAAAATTGATAAAGAAAAATGAAATTACACCAATTAGAAAAACTTTATTTTTCTGAATAAATTCATTTCCAGTAAAATCTTGTTTTAAAAGCGGAATAAATAATAATAGTACAAAAGACAAACATACATAAGCAATTATCTCTGGGAATGATGTAATTCCAAAAAAGATATAGGCTAAAAGAAAAAAGCTAAATTTTTCCTCAATGTTTAATTTTCTTAAATAGATTAAAACCATAGTAATTATAGTTAAAATTACTGCAAATCCATAAATTAGGACTTGCATTTGAGCAGCTGTCAAAACAATCAAAAATTTTAAATAAAAAGGAGAATGCCTTTCAAGATGAGATACTGGATGGTTAAACCCTTTAAGGGCTTCAAAAATTTGCCAGGGGTATAAAATAAATGTAAAATTTTGAACAATAAACCATAAAACTACAATAAAGTATATCTCTACATTTTCTTTTTTAAACAGGTCCTTTAATTGGATTTCTTGAAAAACATAAATAAATAAAAGAAAAACAAAAT
>SDNM01000239.1 GCA_004524385.1 Promethearchaeota archaeon | reverse complement strand
TTTTCATTAAACAATACTATTCAACCTTATATTATCTTTCTAAATGTAAAATGATACAGTATTATTATCGAAAAAATGAGATGCTATTAAAAATTTACGAATACGTATATCTCCAGACATATGTTTTTGAATATATTTATTCAAATTGAATTAAAATAAAAATCTTAAAGAAAAGTAGTTAAGAATCTCATTATTTAGCAAAATTTTTTAATTATCATACATGAGAGTAAATATCTGAGTTAACATAAACTTTAAACATCAATTTTGGTGAATAAATTGGCTCATCGAAGACCTTGGCGTTGTTATAGTAAGTGGTCAAGAAGACCATTCCAATATAAACGGAGTGCAAATAAGAGACGGGAATTTGCCCGTGGGGGGGCTCAATCAAAAATCGTTCGCTTTTGGGGAGGAAATAAAGAAATTCCATGGGACGAATGGGACCTAGTTGTAGGTTTAAAAGTTGATAAACAAATTCAAATTTCTTCAAACGCTTTAGAAGCAATCCGAATTACTATTAATGGTGCTCTTCAGAAGAAACTGGGAAGGAATAATTATCGCCTTCGAGTAAGGCCTAAACCATTTCAAAAATATCGAGAAAATAGGATGTTGGCTTTTGCTGGAGCAGATCGTGTTCAGTCAGGAATGCGTAACTCTTTTGGAAGATCAACAGGAGTATGCGCACGAGTTAGAGCTGGTTCAATAATTTGTGAAGTAGGATGTGCATTAAGGAATTTACCTTTAGTAAGAAATCGCTTAAGAATTGCGGGCATGAAAGTTCCCTCCTCTTGCCAAATTGTCGTTTTGAAGTACAAATCACCAGAAATTTTCAAAAGATCTGGATTACCCCTATACGATGATAAAAAGCGGAGAGAAATTCCGATATATGAATTGGCTTTTACATAATTCCATTTTGGAAATTTTTTGATTAATTAACTTAAAAACACGTGCTTTTATTGAAAAATCTTGAACCTTTCTTTAATCCGAAAAGTATTTTAATTGTGGGAGTTTCAAGGAAAGCCTATACGTTTAGTTATACTACATTAAAAAATTTATTAGAAATATTTTATAGTAATAAAATTTATTTATTAAATCCAAATGCCAAAGAAATACTTGGAGTTAAGTCTTATCATGCTTTAGAAGAATTACCAGAAGTTCCTGAATTAGCTGTCATTGTTGTTGCATTTGATGATAAAAAAATAGATGTTGTAGAAAAATTGGGACAATTTGGAGTGAAATTCATTACGATTCAATCAGAATTAAGAGCAGGTATAAACAATACGGATTTTATTTTGAAATTGAATCAAATTTGCGAAAAATATGGCATTACTTATTTAGGACCTTCTATGATTGGAATTATAAATTTTATTGATAATTTCACTACCTCAATAATTCCAGTAAGACAACATATTATGAGAGAAAATAAAAATATAGATCATGGTATTAGTTTTATAGCTCAATCGGGAGGATTAGCTGGTGCATTAGGATGGTGGAGACCCTCCCAGAAATTGCCCATCTCAAAAGTAGTTCATTTAGGTAAAGGATTTCACATTAACGAGGCGGATTTACTTGAATATTTTCAAACCGATACTTCAACGAGAGTAATTTCATTATTTTTAAGAGATATATCAGAAGAATTAATAAATGCTGTTAAAAATATAACCCCCTATAAACCGGTTCTCTTCTTTTATGTGGGTAAAGATGAATTAAAAGAAAAGAAATTGCAGGACGCAGGTGGTATACGCGTATTAAATTATATTGAACTTTTTGAAATTGCAAAAATATTTTTATGGTGTCCCGAACCCATAGGCCCCAAATTGGGAATTATAGGGCCTTCATCTGGTGCTATCCATCTAATTGTAAAAGAAATGAGAAATCAGCATTTATCCTTAGCGAAACCTTCTCAAAGATCGCAGAAAATAATCTTAGATAAAATTGGCGGCTCCACTTGCGCTTATGGAAATCCTGTAGATTATTGGCCACCTGATAAATTAATAGGCATCAAAATTTGTGGAATTTATAATACATCAGCGAATACTTTATTAAGGGACAATAATGTGGATGGATTAATTCTTGCACTTGAGTTTTTTATTGAAATTGAATTTGATTTTAATATTTTTGAAAAAATAAAGAAAGATTTCCCAAATAAACCCATAATAACAATATTAATTCAAGCTGAAAGAGAAGGTGCGAAAAGAGTGTTTAATTCTGCTTCTGAATTGAGAATTCCCGTTTTTGAAAATGAAATAGAACGTGCGGTACGTGGTTATAAATTATTATACGACTATTATTCAAAAATAAAAAATAAAAAATAGAAAAATTAGCTTGAAAAAATATCTTTCAGTTCTTCTGGTATGTCAATATCTTCATCCATTAAAGAAAGTACATAGATTTTTTCTCCGCATTTGCATTCCTGTCCTTCAAACAAATAAAATTTAAATTGATTTTTCCAATTGCAAATTTGAATGCTATTAAATTCTGCCACCTCACCACATACACAAAATATTGGTGCATTCTCTAAATTTGGCATAATTTCATTTAAATTCTTAGGAGCTTCCGCAAAATCGCAGTTATTCAATAGATTGTTAATTTTATCTGCTAATGCGATTTTTAAACTAGGTACGAAATTAGTAAGAACACCATTCCTACCAACTAATTCTGTTAAAACAATAAAATTTTTCTCTGATTTTGTTTTCTTCTTTATTTCAGAAGTTGGTTGCTTAAATTGCTGAAGTAATAATTCAGGTATTGGAAATGGCTCCATACCCTCTGGATATTCAAAAGAAAAGAAATATTGCGCTGTACCCCTCACAGTTTTTTGATTGATTAATTTTAAATTCTCATAATCTCTGCTGTGAAGAACAAATTTTATTAACTGAAGCGGAACCTTCATATCTAAGAGTCCTGATCGAATATTATTTAGAACTTCGCCAGTGAAAGTCTTTAAGATCATAATCTCTTCACGATTTTCTGAATAAAATGAGTTTTTATTTTCTTCCTTAAAAGCATACCATTTTCTTAATATGGCGCCTCTAACTAATTGGGGGATCATGCAAAGAACACATGATAAAGGGATAAATACCCATATTAAATCAGCCATAGCTCCCATAAAAACGGTCATTAAAACTAGTAATATAACAAACATGGGTAATGTGGTTAATAAGCTTAATTTTCTTAAACGTTTATCTACAGGTTGTTTAAATCCTTGAATTAAAGCAATATCTTCGCCCTTTTTTTTTAATTGATAAATAGTCTCAATGATTTTTCTATCTTCAAAATTTCTTTTTAACAGTTTATCTTCTTCCTTATCAACGGTAGCAAGAAAATTTTGTATCTCGTTTTTATACTGTTCAATAGAGCGATCTTTATATATGAAATCAAGGGTTTCCTCGGAAAAATAATCCAAAAAACGTGAGATAAAGAGCTTTTTCTCAATCTCTTGAATATCTTTGGGCTTAAGACCTAATGCTTCTTGTAGCAATTGTCCTTGAGTTTTCTTAACCGGTTCGGCTTCTTTATCTTTTTTTTCCGAGGGCTCCGTTTTTAAATCTTTACTTTTAGTGTTTTCAGTCATATTCTATTCAAAATCGCTAATAATTTATGGCTAAAAAAACAAAATTAATTAAAGTAAATAACTCTTTCGATATGAAATAAAAGGAATCTCTAAATTGATTTAAGTAAAATTTTAAAAAAATTCTAACTTACTTTAAAAAAAAGATTAAAAAAAATAACCCTTTAAATTGAATTAGGCAACATTTACAACTGATTTTACT
>SDNM01000238.1 GCA_004524385.1 Promethearchaeota archaeon | reverse complement strand
TTAATAAAGAGGATTGATAGGTTATGTTTTGAAGAATGTGAGATAGATCGTATAGCTTGTACACTAACCCCCATGTGTACCCGGAGATTTTTACTTAGATTGCGAATAAAAAACAATTTAACTATAGATGACGTTCCAAAATTTTGCTATAGTGTTCATAAAAATGTATTATATCGAGATTTTTACGGAAAAACTGTTGTTTACAAACCTTTTGATTCATATTTATATTTAATTGATTTTCTAGACGTTTTTTTTCATGGGGATTATCGAAAATTAAATAAATTTATTTCATTTAAGAAATGGGACGATGTATTAAAAGTTTTTAATGAGAGAATAGAAAGAGGCGAAGATTTTCAATATCAATTAACTAAAAATTATATTATTTTCAAATATGGTGAAAGGATTCATGTTATTTTTATTAACGAAAAATATACGCTTTGTAATGCTAATAAAGAAAATATTGCAAGTTTAGAAATTTTATATAGTCTATGTGAACTTTACAGAAGACTTTACTTTCCAGATTTTAAAGTCAAATTTAATCGTTTAAAATTTATAGAAATCTCCGCAGTTGTGCCAAGGGATGTAGTCTCTAATATTTCCAGCGATCCATATAAAGAAGAAGATTTATCAAAATTAGATGATTATTTCTGGAATATATTTCCAAAAGATCTTGATGCATTGTTAGAAATTAGTAAAAGAATCTCCTTAAATATTAATCAATATACTCATAATCTCGTAATAAAATTATATTTAAATTTGGAAACAAATAATTCTAGTGGCGTAAAAAAAATAAATTCATTAAAGTATAGGGATTTAAGGCTATTATTCAATTTTCTTTATCGATTATATTTTGACTATTACGAGTTGCATTTAAATGGAATAAAATTTAAATAAATCAATAAAAAATGAGGTTAAAATGACAGAACTCGAAAATGAGCGAAAAGAAATGGATGCAATAAAAGAATTGATTGTAGAGGGAAAGATTGACGATGCTGTGCAAAGAATTGCTCAATATTTGAACCAAACTATGGAAGAAAATTATATAGATGCACTAGAAAATATTATAGAGACAATTTCAACTCTTCATGGAGGAAGAACTGTAATAAGATTTCTTATTGAAAATAATATTCTCGATATTCCTGGTTTGATTGAAAATCTCTCCAAAAAAGACCCTCTATTGCGATATTCATTTCTTTTATTATTAAAAGATATATGTGAGAATGAGGGCGATTTGTTTTTACCCTATAGCGAAAATTTATTGATTTCAGATGATCCAAATGTTCGAGAGGCGAATTTACAACTTTTAATCTTTATGGCTGGAGGGGAGAAATTAGATGTTGAACAACAATCTCTTATCGAGACAATAGCATCTAAACTAAATGATGAGAAGGAGTTCGTAGCTGAAAAAGCAATACAAGTTTTAAAACTGATTGGAAAGAAGTCTCCTTCAGTAATAACTCATATTCTTACTGAATATGCAAAAAATTATCCTGAAAAAGAAGATTTAAAGAAAAGAATAGATCTTATCTTAAAGTCTATTGTAACGGTTGAAAGAATTGAGGAGATTGTAGAAGAAGAAGCTAAAGAGGCAGAAACAGAAGAAAAAATCTTTAAGGAAGAGAGTGATTTAAAAAAGAAAAAAATAGAGCTAAAAAAAGAACAATTAGAGCTAAAAGAAAAAGTGCAAGAATTAGAAGAAAAAGCTATTGAAAAAAAGGAAAAAGCACTAAAAATAAAAAAAGAATTATTGGAAGAAAAAGAAATAGAATTAATTGAAAAAGCTCGAGAAGAAATTAAAATAGAAGAGTTAGAAAAATCAGAGGAAGAAATTCTTGATAAGAAATTAGAACTAAAAAAAATAGATTTAGAAATTGAAAAGAAAAAATTAGAGTTAGAAGAGAAGGAAAAAGAATTAGAAAAAAAAGCTATTCTTGAAAAAGAAAAAGCAATTAAATTGAAAGAAGAATTAATAGAAAAAGAGAAACAAATAACCAATATCGAATTAGAATTGAAACAAAAGGAAATAAAACGCAAAGAGCAAGAAATTATTAACCATGAAACTAAAAAAATTAAAGAAAGATTTGAAGAAGAAAAACATGGAGAATAATCAATTTTAAAAAATTACATAACATCTTTTTGTTCTGTTATCGGTGCGGAGTGTAATCTTCTTACTATTTTTCGAACCTCCTCAATTCTTACACTCTCCGAAGGTAAATTCACTTGAATATCCTTAGCTAATTTATATGCGAGTTCAATATAATTTAAATCCTCTAAAAATTCGACAATTTGAATCTTATAATCAATATCTTCAGGACCTTGTCCATATTCTAATAGCTTTTCTTTAAGTAATATATCAATCTTAGAGGATCTCTCTATCTCATGGGTCTTTTCAACATTTCGAATTGTTTTAACCAGTTGTTTAAATGAATTCATAATATTATACATCTCGCTTTTCGGGTAATCATCTATATTTTTTAAAATATAGAAGATAAAGGTTTCAGCTTTTTCAAATCGCTTAGTCCTAAGACTAATATCAACCATCTCTAATAGAGCTAATTCGTATAAGTATTTACTCTTAATATTTGGGATAATTTTTTCAAAAATCCAATCAATTAAATTAGGTTGATTAAATTTTTCAATGACATCAACGAGGAATTTAATGATAGAAAAATATAATTTAGCATTTTCAGTCTTTGTTGAACTTAAAAAAGAAATTAAAGCGTATTTAACCCTCCCCATAGCATCCTCAAGATTAGGAGGTTTTTCAGCAAATTTATAGAAAGCTGATTCTAAAAGAGGTTGCACCTTACTTTGAGCATTAAACTCGTAAATAAAATATTCACCCCAATTCGGTTCCAAGCTAACAGCTTTTTTTTCTATACTCTTTATTTTCTGTTTCTTTGATTTTGATATTTTAGGCTTTTGCTTTTTTAATTTATCAGAAAGCAGTCTAGCTTGTTCTTCGGATAATATATCCAAAATAATTTTGTCTTTTTCTTGAGGTACTGTCAATTTAAAGAAAATATCCGGATTTTCTCCAAATAATTCATCTCTTAAACTTTTAGGAAGAGTAATTGAACCTGTTTTAGTCTTTTTAATAATATCCTCAAAGAAAATTTCTTCTTTAGAATTATTTTCTTCTTTCATTTTAAATTATTATCCTGTGATATTAACTAATTCTACACCACGTACGACAAAATTTTGATCGATATAGGTTACTAAAGCATGGCCTCTATGAGTAAAAACAAGCGGTACAGGAAAAGAAACTGCATTTTCAATAATACTATTTTTTACATATAACGGGAGAGTTTTTTTACACACTCTACAATATACATCCACTTTTTTGATTAATTCATTACAATTTTCTATGATTTCATTCACGTGAGTTGTAAAATCTTTGAATATATTAGAAGAAACATTTCCATAAGAAAAAATCACATCAATGTCCCAAATTTCGTGAAATTTCTTATCTATCTGTTCTAATAAAGCTTCTAAGAGTTGAAATTGCGCGTCTTGATCAGATCCTATGGTATATAAAAGAATTCCTTTACGAATATAAACCATTTTCATATTTCCTTTATTTAAATGAAAGAAAATATCTTGAGTCATGTTATCTTTAACTAGATTCACATCTAAAATATAACTTTTAAAGGATCGAGGGGGTTTCCATTCAAACAAGGTCATTTCTTCTTTAGAAATGTTTATGAAATGTAGCTTGTTTTGGATATTTTTACTCATTGTAATTTGATCTGAATTTCATAAATAGTCCTTATC
>SDNM01000237.1 GCA_004524385.1 Promethearchaeota archaeon | reverse complement strand
TGAAAAAACTCGAAACTCTATACTGAATTTTCTTCCATCTTTTATTTAAAAATCAATAAGAAGCAGAATCCTTTTTATTCGATCATTTTTTATCATTAAAAATATAGCTAATATATAATAGTTTTATAGGATTAACCATTTAATTGATAAACCTACTAACAAATTTTTTTTAATTTATTATGACAATTAAGGTAATTATAACCAAAGATTTTGACCACATGAGCGAAATAGCTGCCGGGATAGTTAAAGATATTATTGTCCAAACATTAAAAGATAAAAAAGAATTCGTTTTTGGTCTGGCAACGGGAAATTCGCCTACTGGAATGTATAAACGATTAGCAAGAATGGCTAATTCTGGAGAGTTTGACAGCGGTCGCATAAGCAGTTTCAATCTCGATGAATATGTAGGGTTACCAGGGGAGAATGCCCAACAAAGAGCATTACATCCAGAAAGCTATAGTTTCTTTATGATTCAAGAATTTTTTGGTTTTTTGAATAAAAAATTCATTGATACTTCTGTTCCTTGGGGATGTTTAATTGATCAAAAAAAACTTATAAAAGAACTCGAAGAAAATCCGGATGATTGGAATGAGCTAGGCACTGATAAAGGCAAATCAATTGTTATTAGAGATAACGCAAAATCAGAGTACTTAGTTTGGATACGCGACACAGTAATCAAAGCTTACATTCAGAAAATTGAAAAAGCAGGTGGAATTGATTTACATATTATTGGAGTAGGGGGAAGAGGTCATGTAGCTTTTCATGAATCGGGTATTCCTTTTGAAGGTAGTAATGTTTTGTTAGTTAAACTTGATGATAATACAGTTGAAAATGCTGTGGTTGATGGGCATTTCGCAAAAAAAGAAGATTCTCCATTGTATGCTATTAGTATGGGCGCAGAATTAGTTTATAAAGCAAAGACCATTGTTTTATTAGCTAATGGTGAACGAAAGACAGGTCCTGTGGGCGAATCGCTTTTAAATGACCCAACTCCCGATGTTCCCATTTCATATGGACAGATATATTCTGAAAAAGGCGGAAATCTAATTTATGTAATTGACAAACTTGCGGGTAAAGAACTCCTTGAGAATAAGGATATATTAAAACAGAAAAGTATAGAAATAGAAGTTTTAGATTAATTTTTTTTACTTTTACTTAAAATTATAAAACAAAAATAATAAATAAAGATAATAAGGTTTCTATATTAAGTCTAATTTTTTCATTTTCTCTTGAACAAGTTCGTTCATTTCTTTAGAAGATTCTAAATTTACACTCGATTCACCTGAAATTCTTAAATATGGGCTCGTCCCGGACCGTCTGACTAAGATCCACCCTTCATCGAAATCAAATCTTACGCCGTCCAATTTATTGGTATTTTTTAATTTTTTTCCTTTTCCTTCTAGTACTTCTTTCACTTCTTTTATGATTTTTTCATTGATATCGTCTGTAAAGGGTATATCTTTCTTTAATTTAAAAGCTTTACGATAGTATGGATAATCCGGAATATCATTTAATAATTCTCGTAAAGTTTTTCCCGATTCCACGATCATGCGTAAAACTTTAGCGATTGTGCCTATTGAATCAGGTCCAAGATGTGTTCTTGGCCATATATATGTCCCTGAGGTCTCTCCACCTAAAAATCCACCTTTTTCTTTTATTGCTTCAGCAACTTTAATATCACCAACTTCAGTTCTAAGAACCTCACAGCCGAGAGGGTTCAACACGTCCTCCATCAAACTCGATGAATTTATTGGAGTAGCAACTTTCAAATTTTCTTTAGGGATTGTATCTTTATATCTTTTTAAGTAGTCAACAGCCATTAACGTTAAGAGCCGAATTGGGTCCACAATTACTCCATCCTCATCTAAAAAGATGACTCTATCAGCATCACCATCAAGAGCAATTCCAATATCATCTTGGTCTGATGTTTTCAAAAATTTAGAAAGTTGTATCAAATTCTCTTTACTCGGTTCTGAATTACGACCCGGGAACTTACCATCCATTTGTGCGTTAATCGTCATGATTTTTATATCATAAGCGCTTAATAATTTTGGAACGATCTCACAGCCCGAGCCATTTCCAGGATCTGCGATAACATGCAAATTAGATCCATCGAACATGATCCGATTAGTAACATCAATTATGTGTATATCGTTTATATCGTCAACATTAGTGACTTTTCCAACCTCATCCCATTCAATATTTAAAAATGCTTTATCGTTGTATATTCTTTCAATTTCTTCTTCTTGTTCAGGGACATATCCCATACCAGAAGGACCCCAGAATTTTAATCCAATGTATTCAGGAGTATTATGAGAAGCTGTAATCATAACACCTGCGTCAGCTCTTAAATAGCGTTGCGACATTGCTAAAGTTGGTGTAGTTACAATTCCTAAAGTTTTAACATTACATCCTGTGCTAACAAGTCCAGAAATAAATGCATATTCTATAGGTAAAGCTGAAGTACGAATATCTTTTCCAATTACAACATTAGCATTACCATCCAAATAAGTTCCTAAAGCAAGTCCAACTTCTAACGCCATTTGAGGAGTTAGCATAACATCAGATTCGCTATAGTTCATAAAAACTCTCCGAATGCCACTAGTTCCAAATATATTGCTTGCCATGAATTAGCCACCTTTAGTTAATAAATTATTTATTTAACTCAATATGTTTTTTAACTTATAATATAGAAGATAATTTTATTTTTATATTTATTCAAGGACAAATTTTCAGTAAGCAGATTCTAATTTAACCCTATATAATCAATATATTTAATATAATTTATTGAAATTCTTATGATTTTAATTCCTTTATTTATTTATTGAAAGGCGTTAAAAGAAAATTTGACCAAATAATTCCATTAACAAAATTACAATTACTCCTAACCAGTTATAAGTAATTAATAGATAAAAATAGTAAATTATAAAATTTTTAAATTATTTATCATCAATAATAGAAGAATATGGATAATATTTATTTATTTTAGGAGGATCTTTCTTATTATTTTTCAAGGCCTTTTCAATATTTTAGATTTATACTCAAATGAAATTGATCTTTTTTACGATGCCATAAATAAATATTTTAGAGAGCGAATTATTATTTTTATTGATGGGATCTCCTTAGAAAAACGCGATTTAGCAGAAGAATATGAGTTAATTACTTCTTTCCTTACAAAAGAACTCATTAATTTAGGATTTGAACGGGAAGAGTTTGAATATAAATTTTTAGATGAGTTTATAAAAATAAGAAAGAAAGAAATTAACGCATTGAACACACCAATAGAACGTTTTGATAAAAAATTAGCTCCTATTGTCTATGAGATATTTTTGGAAAAAGTTGTAGACTATCTGGTTGATAAACCCTGTATCCCTATTATGTTAGAGTTGAAATCTAGAAAATTCATTCCAATTGAATTTTTAATGGAATTAAGAAATTTAAAAAATTTATTTGATAAGGATCCGGATAAATTGGAAAATTTAAAGAAATATGTTCAAATTCGTGAAAGAATAATTCAAAAATTTAGTGAAAACAAAGAAAAAATAGAAAAACTTGAAGATCTGGATAATCCTCAGGACAAGCTTCAATTAATATATTTAATTTATAGAATTATTGATTTTTTTCACTTACAGAAAATATTCGACTTTTCACATATTAAAAATTTTCTTAAAAACAACATTGAAGAATGGTTAGTGTCGATCCCCTTAGTAACCTTAAAAAATCCCGATTTATATTTTTGCGGAATTTATTTGGCTAACCGTTTGCTTGATATGGATACTG
>SDNM01000236.1 GCA_004524385.1 Promethearchaeota archaeon | reverse complement strand
GCATAATTTGCATATATCATCGTTCATTTCAGCTTTCATCGCAAATCGATCACATTGAGGGCAATAAGGATGAGCTTTGTTAATCATTCCTTGAGTCAAGAGCTTTTGGAAAGGTTCATCGTGTTTCTGGAGTCCTAAATCTCTCGCAATTTTAGTAAAAAATCTTGCGTAAATTAAATGCATTACTGCGTTTTCGAGGTTCTACGAATGGTAAATACCTGTTCGATACCTCCGATATATTGGTCAACATTACCCCAATAATTTATAAGATCTTTATTATAAGGTATGTCTCCCTCTATCGAAGGTGGGTCGCAGAATGCAAAAAAATACCATGAGCTATCTATGAATGTATCCATCGTGTCCGTTTCTCGTCTTCCTGATTTCCCACATTTCGGGCATTTGGTAGTTATAAAGCTTTCGCTGGTTTCCAAGGGATTACCAGAACCTGTAAATTTTACATCTTTAGGAAGAAATACTGGTAAATCTTCATAAGGAACAGGAACAGTTCCACAATCATCACAATTTATGATTGGTATTGGACATCCCCAATAGCGCTGTCTTGAAATACCCCAATCTCTCAATTTATAATTAATTGTAGAATAACCTCTTTTTATTTTATCTAATTTTTCTGTTATAGCGTTTATTGCATTACGATTCTCCATACCATTAAATTCTTCCGAATTGACTAAAATTCCATCTCCTTCATAAGCTCTCACCATCTTATCAACATTTAATTCATAGTCATGAGGTTGGATTACGATTTTTATGGGGATATCAAACTTTTTTGCGAATTCAAAATCCCGTTGGTCATGCGCGGGAACTGCCATGACTGCACCAGCACCATATTCATAAATAACGAAATTACCAATATATATAGGAACCTCTTCATTTGTTATTGGATTAATTGCATATTTCCCGATGAACATTCCTTTTTTTTCAATTTCAATATCAGTTCGCTCGAATTTGTTCTCCTTCATTACCTCTTGATATAATTTTTCAAACTCTTCTTCATATTCAGTTCCTTGAACCCAATTTCTAACGTCTGGATGTTCAGGAGCATATATCATGAAAGTCACACCATAAAGAGTATCCGGTCGAGTTGTAAAAATATCTACAGTCTTATTTTCACCTACTATAGGAAATTTGATAATTGAACCCTCCGATTTTGAAATCCAGTTTCGCTGCATAAGTTTCACTTTTTCAGGCCAATCTACCGTATTTAAACCATCTAAAAGTTCTTCAGCATAATCGCGAATTTTTAGAAACCATTGAGTTAAGAATTTCTGCTCTACATCGTTATTGCAGCGCCAACATTTACCACCTTGAGCTTGTTCGTTTGCTAATACAGTAGCACATGTATTGCACCAATTTACATAGCTTTCCTGCTTATATGCAAGCCCTTTTTCAAACATCTTTAGGAAAAACCATTGGTCCCATTTATAATAAGCGGGATTATGACTATAAATCTCCCGTGTCCAATCATAAGAGAGTCCTATTCGCTTTTGTTGATTTTTCATTGTATCAATGTTCTTATCTGTCCACTCCTCAGGATTAGCACCATGATCTATTGCCGCATTCTCAGCGGGCATCCCGAATGAATCATATCCCATTGGGTAAAGAACATTAAAACCACTCATTCTTTTATATCTCGCAAAACAATCACCAATAGTATAATTTCTGAGATGTCCCATATGAAGTTTTCCAGATGGATAAGGATACATTTCTAATACATAATATTTAGGTTTTTTAGGATCTTTCTTCGCTTCAAATATTTTATCTTTCTCCCATCTTTTTTGCCATTTAACTTCAATTTTTTTTGGATTATATTCTGTCATTCTTAATCAACTATATTTTTACTTGTTTCCTCCAATTATTTTTTGATATTTTAATTCTCCATTCCTTATTTTTTTTTGTATTCTAAATGTCAATCAATTTTTGATCTTGTGTCTAAGAATTTTATTATCAAACAAGGAAATGAATGTAAAGAAAAAAACAAAAAGATCACATTTGCTTAAATTATAATAACAAAGGAATTAATATCAATATTATAAAAGATGGTAAATTTAATTAATCACTCGGAGAGTAGCAATAAAATTTATCCCTTCCATTATTTCGGTTAGAAAAGAGTTTCCCCCAATGATTATTGCAATAATGGTCTAAATAAAGACGTTCTCTCGTCTTTCTTACTCCGCTTTTGATATATATATATGCAGTTCCAACACAGTAAGCATATCCTCCCACAGAAATATTGTAAGTAGGTTCTTTCTCATCACTAATAATGATGGGGTTGATTTTTTTCACATGAGTAAATGTATTATGCTTAAAAATCGCTTCCATTTTTTCCACGATAGGTGTTATATAACCTGTCTTTCTTATTGCTTCAATAGTTTTTAAAAGTAAAATCTCAGAAAGATTTGTTTTTCTCTGAATCTGAGTTGCTACATGTGCTGCATTAGGGGGAATTATACCTTCATTACTCAATTTCCTTAAGGTTATTTGGTGAATCTTCTGGAGTTCATCGTTCAATTTTTTCATAAATTCTTGCGTATTAGCGGAAGTCTTAATATCAGTCGTAGTATAATCAATAGCGGGTAAGAAACTTAAAAATTGCTTTAGAATTTCATAGTTGCTGGACCCTCGTATAATTAGACTATACATAATTTTAGAATTCTCTCGATCAGGTGGTGGTTCGTGTCTGTTTACAATTGAAATTACACCTAATCGTTTTAATAAGAACTTCAATCCAAAAATCAATCTCCGAGAACTGGTCTCAAAATTTAGATCAAATGTTCTACCTCTATCTCTATAATCTCTTCGAGAACCATCTCCTAAAAAATATCCAAATAAAAAACCTTTTACACATTCAATTGGAGCATTATAAATAATAGGAGGGATCTCCTTTAAATATGAATAAACTGGTTCTAAGTCTAACCCTCTTGTGAAAATACATTGAGCTACTCGCTTTTTTGTGGCCACAGCATATTGTCTGTAATATATAGAACCACATTCGGAACATTCATTAGCATCGTCATTAATAATTTGTGTTCGCACCCCACATCTTTTGCATTTTTTAACTCTCGTTTTTCTGAGATTGAATGTTAATCCAAACAATTGAAATGCTAAAGTTTTTACTTTTTCCGCTATATTTAAATCTGTACTAGAAGTTAAGATTGTTGTGGGGCGCAATCTTGAGCCCATAGTTCCTTCAGCAACATACTGTCCTAAGATAAAACCTAACCAAAAGTCCTTTCTGATGAATCTCTTAGCTGTCTTATTAAATTGTTCAATATATTCAATACCATCTTTCAAAAATCTTCTCCCACAATTAGCTAGGTCTAGAGGGTTATCATTAATTTTAACATTTAATAATCGTGGTATCAATAAAGGAGTGTCTTTTTTAATCATATTTCCTTGAATCTCTATAATGTTGCAATCATCGTCAATAGTAAAAAGTGTTTGATTTGAGTCAATTATAATAGAGCCATGCGTACAAATGAGTTCAATACTTTTTTGAGAATGTGTCTCAATAACAGATTTAACTCCTAGCTTTATTGGTTGATACCCCTCTTGGATACCAAATATTAAAAAATCATTATAATTATTCAAATTGTTAAAGTCCGCAAGTTTATATCGTCTGAAAATATCTTTTATAGCATTATAGACCATAATATATTCATTTGATTGATTCGTTTTATCAGGAGTCATCAACTCTCTTATATAAGACTTTTTATATCTCTTTATCCAATCTTTATAAGTGAGGTCTATTTTCTTATATTGATAATATT
>SDNM01000235.1 GCA_004524385.1 Promethearchaeota archaeon | reverse complement strand
AGTAATTCATATGTATATTAATTATATAAATTAATCATTTATGACTATGAATCCTTCGAGGAAAATTATAACCGTTTTATTGATATAATAGGAGTTATAAAAATAATATGAAATTATAATAAATCTGCTATTCTTACATGAATCCAAAAAAATCGGCGGTTGCGGAAGGTCTCTTTAACTCTGCATTAAAATAAGTTTCCGCAATTTCTATTATGAATTGTAAATAATCGCTCGGAAATTTCACTTTATATATGGAAAAAAAGTGATCAAAAATCTTTTTTGTGGTGAAATCTTGGTTTTCCTCGAGCGAGTCGTTGAACTCAATGATTTGTTCAGCTAACTTATAAACTTTTTGAATTTCATTTTTTATAATAATTAGACTTGTATATGGATCAATCTCTGAGTAAAATTTCTGTGCAATAGTACTTTCTATTTTTAATTTTCTATGGTTAATGAATTTGGTTTTATCTTGAATGATTTTGAGTCCTTCAAATACAATATAATCTTTATATTTTTTTTTGTCGTTTTTATAATCGGCTCGCTTAATAATCAAGAGTTCCGTATTAAACGTATCTCCAATAATGTATCTAAAAAATTTTTTAAATTGGACATTAAGGAACTCTTGATCTGAGAGTAATACTATGTTTTTATTAAAGATAATACAAGAAATAATGTTGATCATTAGCGAGGGAACAATATTAAGCTTGATTATGTCTAAATCTAAATCTTTATCAATTTCTTCGTCTATTTTTACTTCTTTAAAACCAATTTCAGGTATTTGAACTTTAAAATCGCATATAAAGCAATCTCTTACATCAAGATTTTTATCAATATACGCAACAAAAGAATGTTCGCATACTAAATCTTGCGAAACATTAATGGCAGAGACGCCTCGTTTACTTTCCAAAATAAAATTCTTTTCTACCCAAATCTCACCCTTCTTGGAGCAGACAGGACATCTGATTTCAACTTTTACTTCTAATTTGGAGGACATTTTTACAAATTATAATAATTATATCATTAAAAAATAATATGCAATATCTGATTCTCTTGTTCAATCTTTACTAATTATACAAAAATATACCTATAAATATTCATCACTAAAGACTAATATATAGTTATCTGTCATTGATGATTTATTACTATTAATATTGAAGTGTAATTTAGCATTTAAATATTAAAGTTTTTGATTAAGAATATATGTTTCTGGGATGGCCACAGCCAGGATATTTCCAATCAGCAGAAATTTTATTTAATTCCTGCTTTTTAATCCTTGTCTTCTCTTTTTATCTTTTATGATAAACTCTTTAAATTCTGGATTATTTTCATCTATGAATTCCCAAAATTCTTCGTATATTTCTTTAAGAGTCATTACCTTTTCCTCATTGGATACAATTTTTTCAGGCTCACTATTCATATGTATATTTTTTACCTTCTTTGTTTTATATTCAAGATAATTTCCTTCAAGAATTAGATTTTCGAAAAGATCATCATTGCTTTTATTGAAATTGTCAATATTAGCCTCCTTATTTTTATTAAGAGCCAAATCAAGGTCTACTTTTTGATATCCCCGAACTTTGAATTGTTTATCAATGAAAACTTGAAAATGATGTTTACAAACTAAATCTTTAGGTATAGATACTGTTGTTAGACCAGTTTGGTTGATAATTGATTTAGAAATCTTTAATTCTTTACTCGATTTACATATTGGACAAATAACATTTACAATCTTAACTTTTTGTGAAGAAACATCAATTTCACTTAATTCTGAATTTGAAAACGAGTCTTTCAACATAAATAAGTCACTATTCATATTTTTAAAAACAAAGTTAAAAAGTCGTAAATTATTGATATCTAATAATTTTAAACTTATTTTTCCTTTATCCAATTATGTCATATTTAGAGAGAACCCTATATTGGTTTTTAAAAAACCGGATATTTGGTGGAATTAAGAAGTTAACACAAAAGAAATATCTGCCATTTACTCTAATAATTTTAATCATTATGACAGCTAATACAATTCTTGCGCTATTTTATCACTTTAAATTTTTTATTTCTCTGGAATTTATTCGCTTTATGCTGTTTTTAGAATTATTTCTTTCTTTTGGTATAGTATCCTCTGGAATTCTAATCGGAAGGATTAAAAAATTAGGGTTCTACTATATATTTTCATTCATAGTCATTACTCTCTTTATTTTCGCTTTGTTCTATTTCAAATGGGATTATAATCACCTATTTTTTCAATATGCAAAACTGATATATCTTCTATCTTGGATACTAATTTTATCAATTAGCATGTTCTTTTTACTATTATATTTTTTCACTTCATTTCCTAAAAAAGTTATGACGCTTGGAATGCCAAAAGGTCATATTTTTTTCGGATTTATAGTTAAAATCATCATTTATATCTCCATAGTATTTTACATTTATCTGATTTTTCAAATGGATTTGTTTAGTGTGACTTTCGGCATTTTTGGGATAATAAATGCATTGATTGTACTGATAATGATTAGGAGGGCACCCAAGAAAGTTGAGTCAAATCCAGGAATTGTAAATTTTGCAACCGCAATTGGATTTTTTAACATGTTTATGATTTATCACTTGTATTTTAGTATAACATTGACGAGCGAGTCTGTAGTATCTTTAATTTTTGAAATTTTTATGCTCTTAATAGGAGTATTATACATTGTTCAAATTTTAACAATGAGAATTTCAGAATCGCCTGAGCGCCTAATGCCCTTTGAAAATCCCGTGAAGTTTCAATCTCGAGTTTATTTTACTGACAAAATTAAAAAAGCTTTTGGAGAAAAAGGAGTGGTTTTGATAATCCTTGGAATTGCCGTTGGATATCATATGGTTTATTTAGATTCATTTTTCATAACTGATCTGCCTATTTTAACTAAAATTGCCCCTAACTTGAAGATAAGTGATTTATATCATAGAATTTTCTTAATCACTTCTTTTATGATAACTCTAATTGCTTGTCTTATGTTTAAAACATCCAAAAGGTTCAGAGAATTTATGGTTGACAAATACACACTTACGCAAGTGCTTAATTATATTGGAAGTTTATTCAAAAGGCCAGAGAATGGTCCATCTCCATTGGAGTTAGGGATTCAAGCAATGGGAAAAAAATTAGGGGATGGTATAAAAAAATTGGGTGATAAATGGCAAGAATCTATTCGAAAATTCGTGAATGGTAAAGATGAAATTGAAGATAAGTGAAGATTAAGAACCAATTTTTTATTTTATGCGGAATAAATTTCTCGTAATTTTTTATCTTTTTCTATTTTATCTATGAAAAATTTAATTTGTTCATTAACGTTATCAATTTGCGCCTTCCAACCTTTTTCTGTTAATAAACTTCGCATATTCAAATATATTCTAATTACTTTTTCGTATGGAGGATCTAGCTTAAAATTTCCTTTCTTAATCTCAAATTCATATTCTCTTACCATTTTATCAGCATATTCCTCCATATCAACAATTTGCTGTTTAAAATCCTTCTCTTTTTCAGACTCCTCTATTTTCCTTGCTCTTTCACTTTCTATTCTTTCTTTTTCTTCTCTAATCTGTTTTTCTTCTAAGATTGCCTGTTCTGCTTTTAATTTACGTTGTTTTTCATCACGAGTCTTTTGTTTCTCTAAAGCTTGATTATGATGTATTCTTTCTAATTCCAACTGATCTATTGTTTTTTGAATTGTTTGAATTTGGTCTACCCAATTGATTTCTCTTAGTAATTCTACTGCTTCATTATATAATCTTAATGACTCATCGTATTCTTTT
>SDNM01000234.1 GCA_004524385.1 Promethearchaeota archaeon | reverse complement strand
TTTCTGTCTGATTCATCTCTTAAATCTCGGATATCTTTTAAAAGGCCATCTCTTATAAGTTTTGCAATCGATTCAATTAATGATTTCTTATTAACTAAATACGGAATTTCTGTAATAACTAAATTTTTGTTATTTCCTTTAATTTCTTCTTCAATTTTCCCCCTAACAGGAATGTTTCCTTGACCCGTTGCATATGCATTATAAATTCCTGCAGTATTAGTAATAATTCCTCCAGTTGGAAAATCAGGACCTTTAATAATCTCCGCCAACTCTTCTATAGAAATGTCTGGATTGTCGATGGTGGAAATAATCCCTTGACATACTTCCATAAGATTATGAGGTGCCATAGAAGTAGCCATCCCAACTGCAATTCCTTTGGTTCCATTTAATAAAATATTTGGTAAGTTAGCAGGTAAGTTTCTTGGCTCAGTTCGACTATCATCGAAATTTGGTTGAAATTCAACTGTCTCTTTTTGAATATCCTCAATCAATTCATTGGCTATTTGAGAAAGGCGAGCTTCAGTATATCGATAAGCTGCAGGAGGATCTCCATCGATTGAACCAAAATTTCCCTGTGGATCGATCAAAGGATATCTCAATGAGAAATCTTGTGCCATTCGAACAAGAGAATTATATACCGCAACATCACCATGAGGATGGTAATTGCCTAATGTTTCACCTACAATTTTTGCACATTTAACATGAGAACTGTTATAATACCAGTTGTTATTTGCCATTGCATAAATTATACGCCGGTGAACGGGTTTTAATCCATCCCGAACATCAGGTATGGCCCTTTCGATAACTACTGCCATTGCATAATCGATATAACTAGTTTTCATCTCGTCCTTTAATAGGACTTCATTTATTTTTTCGACACTCACAATTATAACCTGTTTTTTAATAAATTTAATTTCCTTTAATATTCTTCATTTTTGACAAAATAATTTAGATTAATAAAAAGAAACGTTGTTATAGTTTTCCACAATAAACTTCTTGCGAGGCTTAACTTCTTTCCCCATCAATTTATTAAAAATAAGATCGTTTTCTAAATAATCTTCATATATCATCTTTTTTAGAGCTCTTGTCGTTTTATTCATTGTAGTTTCATAAAGTTCTTCAGGATTCATTTCTCCTAAACCTTTAAAACGCTTAATTTTAATTGAATCAGCATTCTTTAATTTATATTTTTTAATTAATTCTTCAGTTTTTTCTTCTTTTTCCTTATCAGTATAAACATATTCTCGTGATTTTTTATACTTTAGCTCATATAATGGTGGTACAGCCATATATAAATGTCCTTCATCAATAAGAGGGCGCATATATCTGAAAAAGAATGTCAATAATAATGTTTCAATATGATGTCCATCAATATCTGCGTCACACATGATGATCACACGATGGTATCTCAAATTTTCAAGGCTAAATTCCTCATCGCTTACACCTTGAACGCCGATACCTAATGCTCTAATTATCGCTTGTATCTCGTTATTTTGTAGGATTTTATCCAATCTTGCTTTTTCGACGTTTAAAATTTTGCCCCTAAGTGGCAAAATGGCTTGGTAAGTTCTATCTCTTCCTTGTTTTGCGGAACCCCCCGCAGAATCCCCCTCAACAATAAAAATTTCACATTCTTCGGGATTATTGGAAGAACAATCAGCCAGTTTCCCTGGCATTCTCGCATTGTCCAATGCAGATTTTCTCCGTATTAATAATTTTGCATTTTGTGCAGCTTCTCGAGCATTTTTAGCACTTATTGTTTTCAAGATAATTTTTTTCGCAGTTTGAGGATTTTCTTCAAGGTATTGTGCTAGATTTTCTGTAATAGCTTGACTAACAATTTGCCGTATCTCTGGATTTCCAAGTTTAATTTTTGTCTGGCTTTCAAATTGAGGTTCTGGGAGTTTAACAGATAATATTGCTGATAATCCTTCCCTGGTATCGCTTCCACTTAAAACATGGTCTTTATATTTCTTTTCCATATTTTTTTCGATATACGAATTCAAGGTTCTTGTAAGTGCTGATTTAAACCCAGTGAGATGCGTGCCCCCTTCCAGAGTATTTATTGTATTAGCGTATGTAAGAATTGTAGTCTGATAACCTTGATTATATTGTATTGCTATATCTACGTATACTTTTGAACCATTTGAATCAAAGGAATCACTAATAAAAATAATATCATTATGGAGCGGTTGTTTATCCTTATTTAAATACCCAATAAATTCTTTAATTCCCCCCTCATAATAAAACTCTTCTTCATCCTCATCAATTTTATCTTTTACTTCGAACTTTGCTTGAGGTGTAAGAAAAGCTAGTTCTCTTATACGAGCGGCAATTGTGTGATAGTTAAATATTCTTTCTTCTGGATTAAAATCAAAAATCTCCTTATCAGGATAAAAAGATATTTTTGTTCCAGTATCTTTATTATTTGATTTTGTAATTTTAGGATCGCTTTTCTTTATACCTCTAGAGAATTCTTGTGTATAATGAGTATCATCTCGATCTATCTCAACTTTTAACCATTCAGTTAATGCATTAACAACTGAAAGACCTACACCGTGTAAACCCCCAGAGATTTTATAACTTTTACTATCGAACTTACCACCTGAATGTAAATGTTCCATAATAACTTCTACAGCTGGTTTACCATATTCTGGATGTGGATCAATAGGAATTCCACGCCCATTGTCATAAATATTAACTGAATTATCTTTATTGAATGTAACTCTTATCTGATCAGCAAAACCCGCTAAAGCCTCGTCTACTGAGTTATCTAAAACTTCAAAAACTAAATGATGGAGTCCTTTTTTTCCCGTATCCCCTATATACATTGCTGGTCTACGACGGACCCCTTCAAGCCCCTTTAAGACTTGAATATCTTCAGCGTCATAATCGGATCCGCTATTATTTTTAGAGGAAGGCATAAGAAATCGATTCTTATATTAGTTTGTAAAAGTATAATTATTCATAAAATAATGAAATTATTACAATTTACCTATTATAATATATATTTTCACATTTATTAATATTTGTGCACTTTTTTGTTTATCAAAAGAATGAGAACATTAATTTATTTAGCTGTAACAAATTATTTATAAAGGATTTAATTCTATTAAAGAGAACACATTGAATTCTCGCTGATTTTTGATTTAGAATCCACGATTTTAAAGTTACCTATTTATTAAAGACTATTTATTTCTTCTAATTTCCTCGGCTATTTTTATAATTTCTAAGAGTTGGCTATTTATATCATGAGTTCTAACAATATGAGCTCCATTAAAGACAGATATTGCTGTCGCTGAAAGCGTACCATTATATCTATCTTCTGGTTTTGGTGGATTTTCAGGATTCAAAGTCGTTCCGATAAAAGATTTTCTGGATATCGCTACTAATATCGGTTTCGCCAAAACTCTTAGGTCTTTCAAGTTATTAATTATTTTTAAATCGTATGTGTGAGTTTTTTCCTCAACCCAATGACCAATTCCTGGATCTAAAATGATATTATTCTCGTTATATCCTTTTATTTTTAAATTTTGAATAGTTTTTTGAAATTCTTTAACAATCTCATCAATTGTTAATAAGTCTCCGGGTATTCTTTTGGAAGCCATTAAAATAATTGGTAAATCGTTTTTAATAATGAAATCCTCCAATCCAGAATCCGTTTTTAGGCAGCTTACATCATTTATGATAATTTCTTTTTTATTAAATTTTAAAGCAATATCATATGCTTTCTGAGCAACTTCTCTATATTGCGTATCAATTGATATTAAAATATTTTTAGGGATATT
>SDNM01000233.1 GCA_004524385.1 Promethearchaeota archaeon | reverse complement strand
GTAAAAAAGAAGGCAAGCTTTTCGAAAAAAATAGAAATTGAAATTGAAAAAGCAGAAGATGCTGTAGTTGCGGCACAAAATGGCGCAGACATTATAATGCTAGATAATATGAGTTCTATTGAGGTAGAACACGCAATAAATTCACTTAAAAATAACAACTTAAGGGATAATGTAATTGTTGAAGTTTCAGGGAGTATAAAATCAGATAATCTCGTTGATTATCTACAATCAGAGCCAGACGTAATTAGTACTAGCGAATTGACACTATTCCCCTCTGAACACCTAGATATTTCACTTCGGTTTGATTAAATTTACTAAAATCATTCAATGACTAATTCGTGAATAGAACAAATAACATCTTTTATTTTAGCTAGTGAATTCTTTAAATCCTTTATGAGTCCAAATTCTCCAACAGCTAAGATGATTTCAATTTTCTTCTCAGCGATACGCCAATCTGTCGCTGTTTTTATTATTTGACGAAATTTAGAATAAATTTCAGATATCTGATTAATAATCACTTCTTTGAACGGATAGACTAAACTAATAGTCGTTATTTTATATCCTTCTTTCTTATCGAATTTTTCTTGTTTTTCAATGAAATTAACGATAGCACCTCTTAGGGCTTCACTTTTAGAGTTAAAACCGCTTAAAGTGCGAATCTTTTCGAATCTTTCTAATAAATCATCACTCAATTGCAATGATATTATAGGCATTATAAACTCATTATTTTTATTAATATTAATAATTTATTTAGGCTCGACTCTAGGTATTCTTTCGTCAATAGGCAACAGAGGAGTAAATTTTTTGTGTGGTTCTAATTGATACCAATATGCTGTTGATGAATAGTCATCGGATCTCTGGTTCGCATGTCCATGCTCTATTTTTACTTTAATATTTTTGTGAAAATAGATGGGATCTTCTATATGATATCTGTAATAAGACATGTACCTCCATTGTCTTTTCCCGGATAAAATAATGCCAAAATATGGAGAAGCATAATACTGTGTGGGACACCATGCTGTACAGAAGTAATCCTCTGTACCAGTGCCATACATCTTTATTTCGGCATCATCAATCTCAATATAATCATCGCCCTCTCCAGGCCAATTGATCCTAGCCACTAGTTTCTTCTTGTCATGTTTCTTCGTATCAAATAAATTATGAATGTCTATATGACATCCTACATAATGACCTTCTCCCTCAGCTTCTAATATTAAATAATCATTCTCATGTGTTGGATTCTTTTTATGATGTTTCTGGATTCTACGAGCCGTTTCATAATTATCTCCCGGACATTCCTTTACTCTGTTCCAAAATACATGAAACCTTCCATAATTGTCATCTAATTCAAGATATTCTTCATAATCAATATAAAAATAGCAGATTAGCTGGTCATCTGTTTCATTGTCAACTTCAATTCTTGCATTGTCTGAAAATGGCATTGGAAAAAAACAATTGAAACTTTTGCCATCTTGAGGTGCCATAGCAAGTGGTAAACTCCAAAAATTTTTAGTTTTACCATGACCCATTCCGAAAAAATCTCCAATGGGGCACTCCACAGAGGGATTCTCTTCGTTGTCCCACCACATCCTAAGAATAATCTTTCTTAAATAATCGCGATCTCTCGAGGCAAGTGTCATCCATATATGCTTTATACATCCAGCTCCGCTAATATTAAATATTTCATGTTTTGTCTTAGCTTCTATTAAATGAAAATCTACATTTGCTCCAGTTTTATCATAACTCGAAATTCGTTTTCTTTTAACATTTTTTCTTATTCTTGCTAAATTTGCTAATGAATTTGGACCAATATTCATGTTAATCAAAATATTTATTTTGTTGTAGAATGATTATAATTTATCTATAATAATACTATCCATTCCATCAAGTGGATAATATTATAAAAAAAATAAAAGATCTATTTTTTTCTCATTTCTCTATTAACATTAGCCTTTCAAATTGTTCAGGGGGACAGCCTTCCTTCTTTAATACATCTCTCATTTTTTGAATCATATTCTGTTCCAGTTCTTTATAATCTTCGTTATCTGCAAGATTATTCTGGAAATTAGGATCTTCTTTGCGACTGAATAAGTAATTTTGTTTTTGCCCCTTACTATCTACCATTGCAGAGAGAAATGCTGATGGGATAGGGACCTTCCATTGGGGGAAAACCACCCCTGGAATGAAAAATCCAGTATCAACTTGTTTTGCTAATTGGGCGACCATATTTTCTGCCACATCATATTTGATATTAACTCCAAGAGCTTCACCTAAATTGCTTATAACGCTAGGAGACATGAACATAGAAAAGCTTGTAGAATACCAATGAAGAGGTTTTTTAGAATTAAAACCACGGATATATGTTGTATCCCATGTAGTTAAATGACAGCCAGTTCCGAATATTCCATATAAAATATAATCTCTAATTGATTTCTCTTCTCCACTCAAAACAGGTAATAAAGATTTTCCATCAACCATAGCAGAATCGTCTTTTTCCGCCCCTAATGCGTCCAATATTGTTGCTCTTAAATCTACTATACTTGAAAAAGTTGAAGATATTCTTTTCTTTCCGTCCATTTCAGGATGATAAATAATTAAAGGAATATTACCTACATCTTCAAAAATGGGATGACCTTTTGCAAATTGTTTGATTTTTTTCTCTGGCTCAGCAAGTGCATGTCCATGATCAGCTGTAAGTATTACCATTGTATTTTCCCAGAGATTATATTGATCCATTTTATCCCATAACTTTCCTAACCACCTATCTACCATGGTAACTTTTCCTTTATATTGGTTCCTAATAAAATCTAATTCTTCGTTTGAAGCATCTTTCATAAATTTAGTGAAAGATTTTCTGTTCTGGTAAGGAGGCCAGCAAGTGAACTCTTCATTATATGGACCATACATAGAGCGATATGGCTCAGGAACATAGAAAGGCTCGTGAGGATCAAAACTTTCGATGTGAAGGAAGAATTTTTCATGGGAATGATTTTTATCCAACCAATCACAAGCAGATTGCATTATTTTCGGACCATGAAAGTCTTCTTCTCCCTTATAATGTTTTACATTTCTATAATACTGGAGAGCTCCTGTTTTTGAAGGCCTCCATTTTAAGATAGATTTTACCCAACCAGGGTAATTTACTTCATCTTCTAAAGGTTCAGTACTTGCTGTGTCCATCTCATGTCCTCTAATGAGATCAGTGTACATATAATTCTCATGATATCCATGAACTAAGCCCGCTTGTTCCCAATAATGGTAGTGATCAGTAATTAAAGCCGTAACAGCTCCTAGCTTTCTTGCTTCTAAAGGTAATGGGCGATCAAAAGGCTCCATACTTCCCCAAAACCTCCAGAGAAATTCATTTTTCCTTCCCGAAAAAAGCTCCCTACGGGCAGGCATGCAGGGTGCAGAGCATAGAAAATGATTCTCAAATACCGCTCCTTTATCAGCAAGTTTTTGCATATTTTTAGTATCCACTTGCTGATTTCCATAAGGCTCAATATAAGACTTGTTTAAACTATCAAAAAGAATAAAAATAACATTCATAATAATATGTGATCTTTTGAATTTTTTAAGTCTCTAAAATCATTAATTTATAAGAATTTTTGTATAAATTCTATACTTTGTGGTAAATCTTTTGCTGATGATAATTCTACTATTAATGATCCTTTATAGTTGTATTCATTTACAATCTTAAATATTTCGTTAAAATTAATTTTTCCTGTGCCTAAAGCAGGATGACTATCCTTTTCTTTATTAAAATTATCAACTAAATGAATATTTTTGATG
>SDNM01000232.1 GCA_004524385.1 Promethearchaeota archaeon | reverse complement strand
TTCTGCTAAGACTGGGGTCAATGTTGACGAAGCATTCACCGAACTAACGAGAAGAATAATTGATTCTAGGACGGGCGGATAAGTTATTCTTAATTTTCTTCGTCTTTTTAAAATTATTTTAAAATTAATTTAGAAAAATAACTTAGGATTAATTAAATATTATCATCAACTTTCATTGCAAAGATCGTTGTGAATAATTTTTATTGCATTAATGAGATTTTCCTGATTTATAACTAATGATAAATTTAATTCATCTGAGCTTTGAGATATCGCTTTAACATCTATATTCCATTTATCTAATGCTTCAAAAATTTTTGCTTTTGTCTTATTTTCTAATATTTTAAAACCAGTAATATTAATAATGGCGACATTCTCAGCTTTTATCTTATAAAAAACATCGAAATATTCTGAATTCTTTAATGCATTAATAGTTTTCTCAGCATCTTCTTTTTTAACTACATATGAAGTGCTAATTTCTGAAGCACTCTGAGATACCAATGAAACGCTGATTTTGTTTTTTCCCATAACTTTAAAAATTTTTGCCAAAACACCGGGCACATCAACCATAGAACCAGAAGTAATTGTTATAATTGTAGCGTCTTCCATTGCAGATATGCCCTTAATTTCCTCCTTATCTGTATGCTCTGATACCATTGTAAAATTGAATTTCTCATCAGGATTATCAAAATTTCGGATCTCTAATGGAATCTTATTTTTTTCTAAAGCCTCCAAGCATTTAGGATGCAATACTTTTGCTCCAAAGTTCGCAATCTCTTTTGCCTCGGTATAATCTATATTTTTTATTAATGATGCTTGTGGCACATAATTTGGGTTGATTGCGAGTAAACCATCTACATCTTTCCAGAGTATAACTTTAATTTCCTTTTCTTTTCCTACTTCATATAAAGAATGTGCTAGAATGGTGGCAGTGTAGTCAGATCCTCCCCGGCCTAATGTTGTAATATAGCCGATTTTATTCCTACCTATAAATCCGGTGACACAGAAAATGAAGTCCTTATTAATAGTTTCTAATAGAGGGATAATCTTATTTTTTACTCGATTGTTAGTTAATTGATATAATGGATAAGCATTACTGAAATTATCATCAGTTATAATTACTTTATTTGCCGGAATATATACAGAGTCTAAATTTTTACTATGAAGGTACTCACTTAGTATGTACGTTGATATAATTTCTCCAAAACTCGAAACATAATCAACATAATATGGTTCTAATCCAAATTCTTTGATATCTTCCAATATATCTTCTAATTGACTTAATTTAGCATCAACCCAATCTTTTGCTTTAATATAATGTGAAGAATCTTCTTCAAATATTTCTTCAATTACGTCTATATGTCTTTTTTCTATGATGGCAATATTGTTATCTATTTGTTTTTCATTATTCACATTTTTCGCAGTGTTTAACAATAAGTCTGTGATTCCGCTAAAGGCTGAAGCCACATAGATTTTCTTTTCATTTTCATAGAGTTTAGTAATTTCATAAATTTTATTAAAAGCTTCTGCATTTTGTAGACACGACCCCCCAAATTTCATAATTACTATCAAGCATTCCACCAAATTAGGATATTTTTTTCTATTTTATTAGTTATTTCTCATTATATCATATAAGTCCTTTGTTAATGATATAAAAGATTTCTTAATAATATAGCGATCATTTATAAAGTCAAATGATAGATTTACACTTACATTCTAATAAATCGGATGGATCTGACTCACCATCTCAATTAATAGACAAAGCTCTAGCTCTTAAAATTAAAGCTATAGCATTAACAGACCATGACAATATTGATGGAGTTAAAGAATTTCTCTCATATGGAGAAAATAAGGATATTATCGTTCTACCTGGCATTGAAATCTCTATAAGACACGAACCAGAAAGAGAAATAGAAGACGTTCATATTGTGGGGTTAAATATTGATTATAATTCCACAAAATTAATAAATACTCTTAAAAAACAGAAGGATGGGCGTTTAAAACAAAAAGAACAGATCTGTACTAGACTTAAAGAAGAACTGGGTTATAATATAACATATGAAGAAGTGAAATCTATTGCAGGAGGTCATATAATTGGGCGCCCTCATATTGTTGAAATAATTATAAAAAATAATCCTGATAAAATTAAAGGAAAAACTAAAAATGATTTATTTAAAATGATAAGTTTAGGGGGCACTGCTTATGTGGATAGGGAATATGAGTTAAATTTCGAAGAAAGCATTGAAATAATCAATTCTGCCGGTGGGATCCCTATTATAGCTCATCCAGGGATTTATAAAGTTTCTAACCGGTCCAAATTTATTGAATTTTGTGTAAATGCAGGAATTAAGGGAATTGAAATCGAATATACTTATTCTAAAAATAGACCTTTTTATAATACAGAAAAGGCAGAGTGGGCACAAGAATATTTGCCCGGTTTTTACAGAAAACTCGCTGAAAAGTTTAATTTAGTTAAATCTGGAGGATCAGATTACCATGGAGGTGAAAAAGGAATAAAAATTGGTGAAGCAAATGTTCCAGAAAAATATTTAAAAGATTTTATTTAATATCTTTTTATAGCTAGGCATTTTCGTTAACCTAGCTTGTTAATCATATTCTGAATCTGCTGAATTTCATTATCTGTTTTTTTCTCTATCAGCATTAATTGCATTTTTTTCTCTTTAAGCTCTCCCTCAGTAATTTCTCCAGCAAGTTCTTTCATGTCAAAATCCAATGCCATTTCTTGAAGTTTTGTTTTTTTTATTTTAAGCTGCATTAAAGAATATTCTAATTGTTTTTTGTTTCCTCCTTCAGGCAATTCAATAGATAGAGCTGGTTCTGATTTCTGAGCTTTTGGTTCGGAACCCTGAGAAATAGGAGCTTTTGGTTTCATTTGTTGTATAGCAATTTTAGGAGCTTTTGGTATCTTCGGTTTAACAAGTTTAGCTGAGACGTTAGCATCTGGTCCTTTAATTGGGACTGAAGCCGGTTTCTTTGGAGCGGGTGGTTGTGTTTTTTGTAGTTGAATATTATCAGGATTCGTAACAGCTCCAAAAGGAGATGTTTTCAATGTTGATTTTGCACTCTCTTGTACTTCTAAAATAGTCTTTGGTCTTTGTTTAATTTTAAAATCCTCTGGATTTATTTTAATTTGGGGTTTGCTTGATATTTGAGGTATTTTTGGTTGAGTTTCTTGTGGTTGAGTTTCTTGTAGTTGAGTTTCTTGTGGTTGAGTTTCTTGTAGTTGAGTTTCTTGTGGTTGAGTTTCTTGAATTTCATTGGATTTTAAGAATGATGGTTTTTCTACTTTTAATGGTCCTTTAGGCTCTTCTTCCAAAATTTCTTTTTTCTTAGACTTTTTCGGTTTTTTAGAAATTTTTTCTTTCTTAACCTTTTTCGTTTTTTTAGAAATTTTTTCTTTTTTCGGTTTTTTCTCCCCAGTGGGTGCTGGAACATCTTCTGGTATAAAAAGAGCATCGAACAAATCCCTTCTTACTGATTTTTTCTTTTTAGTTTGCGTGTCTTTTTTTAGAATTTCAGATAGGCTTAATTCTTCTTGGAACTGCCCTAATAGATCATCTTGAGCTGCTGGAGGTTGAGGCGTTATTGCTTTAGGTTCCTCTGTAGTGACATCTATTTGAATTCTTTGCTTTGGTGGAGGTTGAGGCGTTATTGCTTTAGGTTCCTCTGTAGTGACATCTATTTGAAGTTTTTGAGTTGGAGGAGGTTGAGTTGTTATTGCTTTAGGTTCCTCTGTAATTACATCTATTTGAAGTTTTTGAGATACTTGTGGTTGAGGTACTT
>SDNM01000231.1 GCA_004524385.1 Promethearchaeota archaeon | reverse complement strand
TGGTAAAGCTCTCTTGCTTTTTTCTGAACATCCGGATAAATTTTCATAGGACAATTATCTAATATTTTACTTGCCCTGCCAACCGTACAATAACTTATACCATTACATTTATGGCAAGTTGGATACGATAAACTCTTATCGTTTTTCTCTTTTGAATTATTTTTTTCTAAAGTCATTTTAACCCTTTTCTTTTTTTATTCTATGATTTAAAATGTAGTTTGGTTTTTTAATTAAAAGGTTTTTTAGAAAAAAAAGATCTTCAATTATTTTCTATAGTTTATAGTCATTTTTTAAATCAAACTTAGCATTTATAAGACAGATTGCGTTGTTCATCAAAAAAAGAGCTTCAACTTTATCTATATTTTATATTAAGTTTAAAAAGTTGGATTTAATTCAAAGATTCCTGATTTTTCTATCATTTTTCGAGTAATATTATTGAAGATTTCTTCAACATTGTCCCCAGTTTTAGCAGAACATTCAAGAAAACCGCATAGATTATTTTCTTTTGCTGTTTCAAATCCTAAATCTTTATCAATTGCTCTATTATCCTCAAGATCAGCCTTTCCCCCCGCCAATAAAATAGGGAATTGTTCTTCTATTGATTGAGCCCCATGATTAAGTACATCTAACCAATTTTTTAAGTTTTTTAAGCTTGAAAATCTGGTGATATCATACATAAAAATCCCCCCTGAAGCTCCTACTATATAACTAGGTAAAAGAAATCTGAAGCGTTCTTCACCCGCAAAATCCCAGATTTGCAACCTTACCTTAATTCCATCAATTAACAGTGTTTTTATATGAAAATCTATGCCAATAGTCATTGTTGAATTTTTAAATACACCTGTAAGGTACTTGTTCACTAAGGTTGTCTTTCCAACTCCCCCATCTCCAAAAATACATAATTTAAAAACCGCATCTTGCATTTATATTCAATTCCTCAACAATTCCTATTATAAATTTAACTTTGGGATTAAAACTAATATATATTTGGAATATTCAAAATTTTTAAAATTTTTAATTTATATTTTATAAAGAATTATTAATTTAATTAAAATTTAACATAAGTCTTAACAGAAATGTAATTTGGATTTTTTTAAAATAATATATATTTTTAAGTTCAATCGACATAGCTTATTTTATACAACGATATTTTTATAAATCTATAATAAATCGAAAAACAAGAGGTAAAGAAATGGGACAAATTAATGATGAAGGAAAGTTTAATGAGAATACATATCTCATTGATGGTATGCTATTTCGGTTGTCAGGCACAATCGCCATTTATGTAATTGAAAATGGTGGAGAACGTATGATGTTTGACACAAGCGAACCGTTATCAGCAAGGAAAATTATAAAAAAATTGAAAGAATATGATTTATTTCCAATTCAAAAGCTTTTATTAACCCATTCTCATTGGGATCATGTTCAAGGATGGGAAAAGATGAAAAAATTGAATGGTGATTTTGAAATTCTTGCGTCTGAAAATGCCATAAAACATTTAAGAGATCCAGGAATAATGAATGATACATTTGGATATAAGATCCCCCCTATAGAAGGAGATATAACCCCTTTAAAAGACGGAGATATTATCGATTTGAATGGTTTGGAATTGAAGGTTTTGAATTTCTTTGGTCATACTCAAGACTCGATTGCTGTTTTAGACGAAAAAAATAGAAATCTTTTCACTGGTGATTCAATTATGTATAAATGGGATTTAAATACCATGGCTCCCGTTATTATGCCACCCGAATTTAATGAATCTGACCTCGTAAAGACTTTTGAGAAACTAAGAAACATGAGAGGAGATATCGATTCAGTATCTATGGCACATTTTGGTGTGTGGAGTGGTGAGGATCTTGATAAATTGCTAGATGAGCAACAGGACTTCTATTTTAAGGTAAAAAATTCATTAATACAATGGTATAGTGAAAATCCATCTATAGAATATCTCGCATCAAAATATCTCGAAACATACATTCCAAATTCTACAATCCATACCAAGGAGAATATTATTGGTTTACATTTATTGATGAGTTGGATGGAAGGTGGCTTGAAAACGAGTGGATTTATATAGCTCTAATTAGCGTGATATTTTTCCATTTCCTAATTAATATTGAAATTGGCGGGTTCTTAGTTTTGAAATAAGGTGGCCTTTAGATAAAAGCTGGATACCAAATTGATTCGAATAATCACGAGAAAAATCTGAGATTATATTACAAACCATAATTCCCCCTTCGATACCTGGGACATCTAAACATGCTTTATGTAATTGTCGCAATTGCGTTATGCTTATTTCTCTTTTCCAGTCTCTAATAAAGATTCCGAATAATGAAGTAGCATTTTTTACAAGACCATCAAAAGTCCAAACCTTTCCAGATTTACCTTTAATTTTTTGTGGTTCAGCAATAAAGTCATATTTTTCAGAAAAAACCAATTTCGTCAATTCAATTAAATTTTTATTAACTAACGTCATTTTTTTAAATAAAAGTATTCTTTTTATGATATTTAAATGTTATATGGATATTCATATTATAGTAATGTATTATGTATGTGATATCATATATTCAAATTTGATAATCACTAATTATCAATCATCATTATTAACTATCAATATATGAAATAGAGTGATTAAAATGGAAGTTAAGCCTGGCGATTTAAATATTTGGTTTGGAAGATATTATTCGGGGAGTATAGATTTTACCTTATATCTTATTCTTACCATAATCTTCATAATTTTATCAATCATATTTAAGTATAAATATGAGGAAGAAGCATTTTGGAAGATTTATCTTTCCAGCTCAGTTTTTTGGATTATATTCGAATTAATACTTCAAGGGACTGGGTGGAGAACTTGGTATGAACTGCCAACATTATTTTGGTCAATAAAGATAAATTACCCAATTACAGCCCTTTTACAAGGTTCAATGGAAGGAGGAATTCCAACAGTGCTAATGTATGGTTTTGCTAAATTATTAGCATTTAAAAGAGATAAAGAGTTTATAATTTTGACAATTGTATTCGTTATATTAGCACCAATTCTACTTCTAACCAATATATCAAGCCAAGAATCTGCAACTGTTAGCCGAAGAGCTGTATCATTATTTTCGATACTATTTGTTTCTATTTTTACTATTGTAGGGTTTATTATCGCATTAAAATTCTATGAAGATGTTAAATATCCGCTCGCATCATTTATTTTCTTAGCTATAATTGGTTCTTATATTAATCTTGTAGGATGGTTGATTGGTGTTCGACCAATACTAATAGCTGATACATTTGAAATTGGAAAAGAAGCTACTGGTTGGCACAATGCCCCGATTGGTATAGCAATAATGATGTGTTTATGGGATGGAGTAATTGAAATATCAGGAATTTACTTTGGATTCTATATGATTACCACTTATTTCTGGGCAAAAGATGATTTGAATATAAAATTTCGGGAATAATTATATAAATTTTTTTTTTTACTTACAGTCTTATTATTTTTTGTTGAAACTGAGAGCATATTAATCTTAAAAATTTTTAACAAACTTAAATAATTTATATAACGGATATTTCCCTTCAGGATCAGGGCCCTCCTTTTTTATATAATTATTGATATTAGTATGCAAAAAATCAATTAATTTATTCGCAATTTTCTCACAAATAGCGTTACATTCTAAAAAGTCAGCTGAAAGATATGGGCATTCTTTATTGATACGTTTACAGAACTTTTTCATTTGTAACGATAATCCTTCAGCAGATAAAATCTCAAAACGATCCCAAGTATCTTGAAAGCCTCCTAATTGACTCGGGGGGATTTTTTTTAATCTTTTT
>SDNM01000230.1 GCA_004524385.1 Promethearchaeota archaeon | reverse complement strand
TTAATCCCCTGTTCAATTTCACCTTAGCAAGGCGAGCTTGCCTTGTAATGAAGTGTTTAGAGAGGGGCAAGTATATCACCAGTGATTTTAATTTTTTTTTACACCATTATTTCAATTATTTTTAATTTTTTATTTTTATTTATTATAATTCCTAACTAGGCAATTCATATAAAACAACCTCTAGATGAGTTAAATGTTTATTCCTTGCTGTCGATCTTCCGTGCGCACGTTCAATGTATCTTTTTATTATTCTTCCTCTGCTCGCTGAAATATGAATAATTCTACATAAATCAACATCTAAACCTTTATATTCAGCGTTAGATTCTACAGCTGTGAGAACTTCGTAAATTCTTGCCGCCGCTTTTTGAGGGTATCTTCCCGCATACCATTTAAATTGTTTTAAGTCTTTTCTATGAGCCTGTTTTTTCTTATGACGCCTAAACGGCACGGATTGTTTTAACTGAATTACATTCTCTAAAAAGGTTTTGGCTTGGTCTAGTCTCATACCTTTTAGGACAGCACATATCTCTCTCGCATGTTTAGGTTTTATTCTTAAATCCCTGCCTGATGCCTTTGCTATACGATCAACGTCCCACCGTTCCTCAGTGAAAGAATATCCCCAGTTTGGAATTTTTTACCAACTCATTTAGCTTTATTTTTGATTATTTTAGTTATTATTTTAGTGGAACATATTTTGAACTTCTTGTGGCCCCAATTCCAGGAGAACCGTGCTGAATTCTTTTTCGAGTAAGGGCAAATTCACCTAAATAGTGTCCAATCATTTCTGGTTTTACTTCAACGACTTCAAATTTCATCCCGTTATAGACTCCAATTCTAAGACCAACCATCTCAGGGAACACGAGCATATCGCGTACATGTGTTCTGGTGAGTAAGTCTTTACCCCTTTTTTTCGCTCTATAAGCTCTTCTTAATCGTTCTAATAGCTTCTTTTGTCTTGGCGGTAATCCTCGCTTTAAGGAGCGTCTTGCTCTTGCTGGTAATAATTGGATAAATTGATCCATATTCATCTTCTTCAACGCTTCTAAGGTATGACCTCTATAATGGAATCTTAATCTGTCGAGTTCAGCCTCAGTGTCTAATTGGTCATCAGATTCTTTAGTATTTTCTTTCTCTTCTGTTTTTTCTTCTGTTTCTTCTCCTTCTCCATCTTCAGTTTCTTCATCTGGAGCCATTATTCCACCAGTTTCTTAATTCAATTTATATATTATAATTTATTTTTCCAATAGAATTTATTATACTAGTCTAATAAGTAAAAGGTTTAATTTTAATTTTATTAAAGAGGCGCAGAAAAAGAGTGGAAAAAAACACAAAATTTAAAAGCAAGCAAGAAGATTTTTTGAAAGGAATCTATAACGCCTTAAAACTTTAAATTTCATTATAAGATTTGACTTTTTCTCTTAAGGGAAAATAGTAATTATTTGTATTCGTTTGGATTAAACACCCTCTTAATATCTTCCTCATCAAAATTTCCATTCCAAGATTCTTTGATCACCACAAATTGTTCCCGATCTTTATTTGGGTTAATAACAGAATGATAGGTATTAATTGGAATGTCAAATTTTTGACCTTTTTTGACATAATAATGAACTTTATTGTTATTAATTATTATTGGAGTTCCTTCTAAAATTTCCCAAGATTCATTTCGGAGTTGATGAGTTTGAATTGAAAGCCCCATTTCTGGTTTAACAAAGATTAGATTATAATTAGGATAGGTAAATTTGAAACTATACCATTTGGGAAGTATGTCTATATAACCATCAGGAATTTCATACCTTTGCTTAAAAACCTCTGGTTTAAAATTTATTCTCTCTAAATCTAAATATCTGTATGGATCGTAAATAATCTGGTGATTAGATATATTATAACTATATTTTATTTCAATTTCTTTTACTCCCTTATTTATTATCATATAATAATCGTTCGATTTTATAATAAGATCTGACTCAGACGCATTTTTAGTAATAAACGACGTTCCATTAATAATAAATATACTTTTAATATTCTCCCGATTTATTGATATTATTAACTCTTGTGAGTCATTTCTTCTCAATACAGTTCCTTTTTCTGGAAAAATTATTTCCTTTACTATTTCATTTGGCATTTTTTCATGTCATTTTCTAAATTTCTTAAATTGCTCATCAATTTCATTTATGAATGGCATGGATTCTTGCGCACCTTTTCTTGTCACTGCTATTGACGCCGCAGCGGTTGCATACTTTACAGCGTTTAATAAAGGTTCGCCCTGACATAATTTACTTGCTAAAACTCCATTAAAACAATCTCCCGCTCCTACTGTATCAATTGCCTCGACTTTAAACGCGGGAATCTCGATAACCTCATCGTTTTCAACAATTAGGCATCCTTTACTTCCTAATGTTGTAATAACTATTTTGATACCTAAACTTGCTATGTCTTTTGATGCTTGGATAATTTTTTCTTTTTGTGTAACTGATAACTCCTTAAATTCTAAAAGAGAATGTAAGCGGAATAATTCTCCTTCATTAGGTATAATTATATCAATGTGTTTTAAAACACTGATAGGAATCGGTTTTAGGGGTGCTGGATTTAAAATCTTTATTACATTGCCTTGAGAAGCTATTTTATATATCTCTTCAATAGTTTCAATTGAAATCTCCATCTGAACGACCAATACCTTTGCTTTTTTAATAATTTCAGATTTAGCTCTAATTTCCAACGGATTCAACCTTGCATTTGCTCCTGGAGCTACACTTATCATGTTTTCACCATTGTTATCTATCATTATGAATGCTACTCCACTTGACTCTTGAGCATCTTTAATAATATGGCTCGTATCGATGGCTTCTTTTGTTAATCGAGATACCATTTGATCCCCAAATAAATCATTTCCAATTTTACCAATAAATAATGTTTTAGCTCCTGCTCTTACTGACGCTACAGCTTGATTGGCTCCTTTTCCACCCAAAAATTGTTTAAATATACCACCAGTCACAGTTTCTCCTGATTTTGGAAGTCTCTCTGAATAGATATTAAGATCCATGTTACTTGAGCCTATAACTAGGACATACCCATTTTTATCGGACATATCTCTACACTATAATTCGATGGGTTTAAGATATATTTATTTCAATATTAACTAATAAATAATCATCATAATATTTTACCTATTTTTGAATAAAGTAAATAATCAGATAAAACCAAATGGTTTTTATTTGAAAAAAAAGAAAAAAGTAAACAAATAATTAAAAAAAAAATAAAAATTTATAAGTTCTTTTATTATTATTTTGTGGCTTCTTCTGCGGCTTCCTCGGCTGCTAATTCCTCTTCCAATTCTTCGTTTAGAACACGATACGTATTCTAATCTTCGAGTGGAACAGGCGCAGGAGTTGTTAACATTGAATATCCAATCCAAATCGCTATGATACAAATCAGAACTACGAGCAACCATAATGGAAGTACAACGAATAAACGCCACGAGAAGATATCAACTGGTAACATATCGGAGATAATTGGCATTTTAAAACCTTGAGACACACCAACTGCTTCCATAAATAGATCTACGATTGAGCCCAAAGTATAAAGAATAGCGATGAGGATGCCGAGCAGCATGATAATTAGTCCAATTATTTTATCTTTTGCCATTTTTAAAACCTTTTTTTATTTTAATTTTTTTTTATATTTGATTTGATTTTTTTAAGCATAGAACAATGTGCTTAATATTCTTTTTTAAAAAATGATCAAATTAAAACCATTCGATTTAAAGGATAATAAAATAATTAATTAATTTAAGTAATTAAGCAAGGAATTAACATTTAAAAAAT
>SDNM01000229.1 GCA_004524385.1 Promethearchaeota archaeon | reverse complement strand
TTTATTTTTTAAGTTATTTAATTTTAACACCTAATTTTCTTCTGTTACAATTTTTTTAGAATAATCATAATCATAGCTATACATGTGAAATTTATTTGGACTTAATAAGAAATTTGGATCAACCGCCTTTTTTATATCTCTAAAAAATCTCATAAATTCTGGAGTGTATGCATCTGCTTCCACAATAGATTGAGAAATCGATTCTCCTAACCAATAATGTATTGCTCCATAACGTACTTGATGTCTAAGTCTTTTATGCCACATTTTCATGGCGGTCTCACGTTGTTCTTCTACATTATCGGCATTAAATCCACCAACTAATACGCAATTCCCATTAGGTACTAAAAATATGCACGTGGCGAATAAAGACAAACTTTGAGGAGGGAACTCATTTTTGAATTTAGAATCAAAATTAATACTTTTTTTTACAGCATTTTCTAAAAATGAGATCGGTACTTTATGACATGTCGTGCACGATATCTTTGGAGGTTGAATGGAGATATATTTATTGAAATAATTATAAGCATATTTTAAGTTAAATTTCCAATCATCGGAAGAATCAAGGCTTAGGTCAATTTCCTGCCAATCAAATGCTCTGGCATCATCTTTCATTATTTCCTCCACCTGTTCGACATAAATCTCTAAAATGCGTTCATTAAAAGCTTCAAGAGTCAAATTAAACACGGGTCCTCTTATTTTTGGCCTTTTATCCGGTTTTTCTTCTGCCATGCCTGATAAAAATTTTACCACGGTAAAAGGGACTACTATACAATCATGCAAACCATCCCCGACTTTTTCTTTTAATTCATGCATCAGCTGAAAAACTTTATTGAAATCATTTTTATTCATGATGTAATCTTTTTTTGTTTTAAATGGAGCATTAGGAAATAATTTCATGAAAGCCTTAGTTTTAATACCCATTGTTCCTACATCTCCCATGAACAAGCCGGTAAAATCTGGAGCAAGACCATAACGGCAAAATGGAGCTGCATACCTGCTTGCCGCTGAACCTGTTCTTATTATTGTTCCTTCAGGATTAGGAAGTACTACTTCCACTCCTAAACACACGTCAGGAATCGTTCCATATTTAGTAGATCCAAATCCAACGGTTGCATTTGAAAGCCCTCCGCCTATTGTAGCTGAAAAACCGCTTCCAGGTCCCAGAACTCCAGTCGTCATTCCTTTGAGATGTAATTCTGAGACCAAGTTTCCCCAAGTAATTCCACATTCCACTTCGCAATAGTAATCATCTTCGTTAATTTCAAGGATTTTATTCATTCTTGTAAGGTCAATAAGAATTCCTCCTTGAGTTACAGAACCACCAACTAGATCAGCCCCTCCACCTCTTGGAACCATATGGATTTTATATTTATTAGCAATCTTAACAATTTCGGAGACTTCTTCAGTTGTTTCTGGTCTTACTATCATTTCCGCCCATCTATCAGGAAAAGCAGGGTCAACATTCCGAGAATAAGCTGCTTTCATAAAATCCTTATCGGTAATAAAGTTGGGGCCGATAATATCTTCAATTTCCTTATAGGCATTTTTCACCTTGGACATTTCACTCACTTCTTATTGGATATATTATTCAAATCTATTATTTAATTATTAAATTTAATTTAATATATTAATCTAAGCATATTGGTCAATGCCTAATTTTCATTCATCTTTAACAATATGCTTTGAAATATCGTCGTCATAACTATACATATGGAACTTTTTTGGGCTTAGAAGGAAATTTGGATCAACTGTCTTCTTCATATCCTTAAAAAACTGAGCAAATTCCGGTGTATACGCACCAGCTTCTACTATTGACTGTGAAATTGATTCGCCAAGCCAATAATGAGCCCCACCATACCGTACTTGGGCTCTTAATTTCTTATGCCACATATCCATCGCAATTTTTCGCTGATCGTCTCGATTAAAAGCAGTTAACCCCCCTACAAAAACACAATGACCATTAGGTAATACGTATATAACCGTTGCCCACAGGGATATGGCTTTCTCAGGAAATTCTTGCCGAAATTTTGCATCAAACTGTGCAGCTGCTTCTGCTCCTTCTGGAATGAATGATATCGGTACTTTATGACAAGTAGTAAGACTTATCATACCGGGCATAATCCCTATATATTTGTTGAAATAGTGAAAGATATTCTTTAGTATTATCTCATTTTCTTGCCTCTCCTCAATACTTGCATCTATTTCTTGATATTTAAAAATCCGACAAACATCATCTTTTAACATGATTTCCTTGACCTTTTCTTCGTATATCTCTAAAATGCGTTCATCTGATGCCTCCAATGATACCCCAAAAGCTGATCCCCTAATCCTTAGTCTTTTTTTAGGTCTTTCCTTTGCCATTTGTGACAGCATTTTAAATACCGTGTGAGGAAGTATAGCTAAACTGTTTAATCCATCTTTAACTTCTGTTTGCAATTTATGAGTTAGTTCCGTTACTTTATTCCAGTCGTTTTTATTGAGCATGAAATTTATCGACTTTCTATATGGTTGAAGAGGAAACAATTTTAAATAGGCTTTAGTCTTTATGCCCATCGTGCCTACATCTCCCATAAAGAGCCCAGTGAAATCAGGAGCAACCCCGTACCTACAAAATGGTTTCGCATATTTATTTGCTGCTGCACCGGTTTGCAGAATTGTTCCTTCTGGATTGCATAATACCACTTCTACTCCTAAACATATATCTGGAACTAATCCATATTTAGTTGACCCTGCTCCAGCTGTGC
This sequence comes from Promethearchaeota archaeon, assembly GCA_004524385.1. GTDB lineage: Archaea > Asgardarchaeota > Lokiarchaeia > Sigyniarchaeales > SOKP01 > LW40-45. Next base: position 1,088 of record SDNM01000229.1, on the reverse strand, counting down.
TATTCGAAAGTCCACCTCCAACTGTCGCAGAATATCCCGATCCCGGACCAAGGACTCCCGTTGTTAGCCCTCTTTGATGTAATTCGGAAACTAAAGCCCCCCATGTAATACCACATTCAACAACACAATAAAAATCGGTTTCATTAATTTCTATGATATTATTCATCCGAGTGAGGTCCATCAAAATCCCCCCCTCTGAGACCGAACCTCCAACTAAATCAGCTCCTCCGCCTCTTGGAACTATCGTGATTTTGTATTTATTGGCAATCTTAACGATTTCAGAGACTTCCTCTGTTGATTCTGGTCTTACTATCATGTCAGCCCATCTATCAGGAAAAGCAGGGTCAACATTCCGAGAATAAGCTGCTTTCATGAAATCTTTATCGGTGATATAATCTGAGCCGATAATATCTTCAATTTCCTTATAAGCATTTTTCACTTTAGACATTTCATTCACTTTTTAACTTCTTATTGAATTTATTATTCAAATCTGTTTTTAACTTAATATATTTAGTTTTGAATATTAATCTAAGTATTTTGCTCAAAACCTAATTTTCATTCATCTTTAACTATATGCTTTGATATATCGTCGTCATAACTATACATATGGTATTTATTTGGACTCAATAAGAAATTTGGATCAACTGCCTTTTTCATGTCCTTAAAAAATTGGCTGAATTCTGGTGAATAAGCGCCAGCCTCGACTATAGATTGTGAAATTGACTCTCCAAGCCAATAATGAATCCCGCCATAACGAACTTGATGTCTTATTTTTTTATGCCACAAATTCATCGAATTTTCACGTTGTTCCTCCACATTATCAGCATTAAATCCACCAACAAATATGCAAGTCCCATTAGGTAGAAAAGCTAAGACTCCAGCCCAAATAGATAAGCTATTGGGTTGAAATTCACTTCTATGATCTTTATCAAATTGTTGAGCTTTTTGTGATAATTCTGGTATGCCTGAAATTGGCACTTTATGGCAAGTTGTACATGTAACCTTACCAGGAGCAACTGAAATCAATGGGTGAAAATAATTAAAGAAATTTTTTAAATTATAACTCGATTCCTCTTGTTCTTCGGCGC
>SDNM01000228.1 GCA_004524385.1 Promethearchaeota archaeon | reverse complement strand
TTGCCTTTCTAAAAATTATAATTATCTATCCAAAAACAGATGAAAATTTTTTTTATTTCAAACTTTTATAAGACTTGTCGGTTCGAAAATCATGAACTTTTGTTTTTGTATAATCATTAAAGCCCAGATTAAACCTTCTTCACCGGTTCTTGAAGAGCGAATTTGATTTCATTTACAAAATTATCAAAAAGAGATATATCTCCATCCCATTCATTTTTAAACCATTCTGCAGGATACAGATTAAAAAATTTTTCAGCTACTTTCATTATTACTTCATGAAGGCGTTTCTCTTTAACTTTTTTTTCAGCTGTACATACAAATAAAAAATCGTGGTTTTTTAAGAGTGTAAATTTCATAGAGCTCGATCCAAAATTAGTAAGCCCTCCACTCTCAAGTTCATTTGCGAAAGAATTTAGAGCGCTCATAAGCCCTCCAAAAAGCTGAGCATTAACATTAGAGTTAAAAACGCGTTTGAATACAACTGTACCTGTTTGGGTTAAAATCCAGATATCTTTAATAATCTTAGCCAAATTATTCTCCTTTGATAAGTTTATATGTTTTTTTATCCTTGAGATTATTGCTTACATTATTGTAAAATAACCCGGTGTTATAGAGCTTCATTTTTAATCCTATGATAAAAATAATATGTTTTAAATTCATATTAAATTTGTGAAAATCTTAATAAAGAGTATTATAATTATGAAACCAACAGCTCCGACTAAAAAGTACAACGGATTACCTTTTTCTTTCTCTGGAATTACTTCTCGAACAATCGTATATAAAATCACACCAGAAATAAAAGAAAATAAGATATAAATTAATTCTAATTCAATTTTTATTGGCAGAACCAGTTCAAATACCAAACCAATAAAGACGCCTGTAAGTGCTGCCAATCCTAATAATGTTTTTTTAATTAAATTAGTGCCATAATCGGTTTCTTCGTAAATTTCTAAGTCAGTGAATATTATGTGTCTTTCTGATCTATTAGAAATGATTATTCTAAACCACGCAAAAATAAAAAAAAGAAATGCTGCTAAGAATTCTATAAATAGAAGCCCAACCAAAATAATCCCCACTAAAAGATGGTAAGTAAAATTAGTGAAAAATCTGAATTCGGATAAATCTTTATTAAGATGATTCTGGATTTTTAATTTATATTGGTCAATTTCTTTTTTTATTGTTTTTTCCTGCTCTTTTAATCCCAAAATAGATTCATTTAAATTTTTTAACGCAGCAATATCTAATTTTTCTTCTTGCAATTCAGATTCCAAAACATTTTCAATATTTTCTTCTACGAACTCTAAATCTTTTTCCATTTTTAGTAATTTACGCATTCGTTTTTGTGATTTAGACTCAACTTTTTGTAAGATTAATTTCTCAGACACGTGGAAAAAAATAAAACCCATTAGAATGAAAAAATATTCAAATATTTCGAAATTTAATAGATACTCAGGCATTCCTGAAGCCACTTCGGGAAGGACTACAAGAAAGAAATAGGCCACTGAGATTCCAGCGATTAGAGAAATATGTAATTGATGATGCTTGTGCTCAAAAAAATCAGCAATAAAGAATGCAGTGCCAAAAATAATTGCTATTATTATGAGGATTATTAAATCTATTTCTATCAATTTTATTTAATATAAATTTGCTATAATTTTAATTCAATAATAATATAATTTTTTATAAATATAATTTATTGAATTTTTAGGCGTAGTTTTATAAAAATTTTCTGGTGGTAGAAATTTGACGCAATTTTTGGTGATAAATTCAACAGAGGATATAGCTTCTATGAATATACGCGATAAATTATTAAATTCAGCGTTATATTCGTTCAAAAAAATAGATGATAAGTGGCATAATAATCCTCTATTTATATTTGAAGGATTCACATCAGATCCAGAAAAAAAAAATAGTTATTTAAACGAGAATCAGATATATCTTGGTTTAACTGATGATCCTTTAATTCATTTAAATGAGTTAAAATTAGATGAGTCAGACATTAATCCTGATTTGCTTATTTTTGCCAGTCGGCATAAGTCAGAGACAGAACGCCCGGCATTTCTAGTCCATACTACAGGAAATTGGAGTAATAAAGCAGATTTTGGAGGCACACCACGAGTATTGTCCAAATCAAGTTCAATATTGCTTAAATCGGCTTATGTCTCCTTAGAATCACAAAGATCTAAAAAACAAATGTTGGATTTCTCATTAGATATCGAAGTAACTCACCATGGACCAACTTCGTTAGAAAAACCATTAATATTTATGGAGTTGGGCAGTAGTGAAAAGGAATGGAAAATCGAAAAAGGTGCTCTTGTCGTGGGGCATGCTATTCTCGATACTTGCTTAGAATATGTCGAATTTCGAAAAAAAAAACCTCCAGAAATTGGCATTGGTTTTGGAGGACCACATTATGCCCCTCAGTTTCAAAAATTAATTTCAAATAAGAACGTAGCGATTTCATTTATATGTCCTAAATACTTTATTCGAGATTTGAACAAGGAAATGATTGAACAAATGATTTCTAATAACTTGGAACAAATAAATTGTTTTTTAATTGATTGGAAAGGTACAAACTCAGATGATAAAAAACATTTAATTCCATTATTAGAAGAATTCGATATACCAATTAAGAAAACCAAAGATTTCTAATATTTCTATTGTGTCTCTTTAATTTTTTCAAAATATTTAATTAAATTCTTAATTACGAAATTTGTAGGTCCGAAACCCTGTGTTGCCGATTTACTTAAGATTTGATGGAGAAAATCACGATGTTTAACGTTTTCTTCTACTGTTATATTTAATTCCCGTAAGTTGTAGAAGCTTCTCCAAAATTGAGTGGGCCATTGGATAATAGCTCTTATTCCACTCTCATTAAATTTTATCTCTCCTTCTTCACTCAATTTCAGTTCTTTTTCTAATTTATAGAAATATTTGTCTTCTTGTTTTTCCTTATTAATTAAGCCATCTGCTACGATTTCATCCATTATTTTGTTCAATTCAACTAAATCTAGATCTAAGTTCAGTTTTTTCATATTTTCAAGAATATCTACGTCCACTTGACCTTTGAGTTTAATTAATAGATAATTTCTAGCCATAATATTATATTTTAATGGCACAGTTTCATGATCCATTTTGTTATATTGAATTAAATTTCCTAGGATCTCCCTCGCAGTCATATATTCTATCATTTTTTGATCTATGAGGGAAAACGTGTTTTTAAATAAATCAGAATTAAAATATAAATTATAGATAGTCTCTAATATTGATTTTATAGCATAAAAACCGTCTACTTGAGACGCTTCTACTATTTTTAAAATTTTGATTCGATAATCGAGGTCCTTGAGAAAATTTTCCTCATTTAGAGGAATTTGACGTATTTTATGAGGGGTATCATTAAATTTTTTTAAATGTTCATTCCACATTTTTTCAAAGCGCGATCCTTGTGCTTTTACTATGCTTACGAGCTTAGCAACAACTTCTAATAGTTTTGTTAGAAACTCTTTTTCTGTTATTTTTGTAATGTTTAAAACACCTTAGAAATAACTCAAAAATTAATTTTAGCCTATTTATAATAAATATTTATTTTTCAATAAAACAAAGCCTTTATTGATTATAATTCAAATAATTATAATAAATACTATAATAGTTGATTAATATTTTAGATTTAACACGAGCAGAACGAGCACAAAAATTAAGAAATCAGACAATAGCAGCTACTATAGGAAGACTTTTTCAGATGAGTGTAGATATTTTTGGTCTAGATATTAATTCATTAGATAAAGTGGGAAAAAGAGAAGGTCAGGAAGTAGAATTATATTTTGAAGCTCTTGATACATCTATAACTT
>SDNM01000227.1 GCA_004524385.1 Promethearchaeota archaeon | reverse complement strand
CAACGAACGAATCTATATTTGATACACTCATAATAATATAATGTATCTCTCTTGTATTTCAACTTTTCGTTGTTTTTGTCGCCGATTACTCGGTATAACGAGCCAAAATAAAAAAAATAAAGATTAAGTTAAAAATATATGAAAAAAAATAATTTTTATTAAATAATTTTTTTTAAAAAGTTCCTTTTATTAGAAATATATAAAATTCATACTCTCTTTCTTTTTGATATGCCAGATACAAAACCTATGATTAGGAAAAATAAACCATCAGATATAGAATTCGCAGAAATTGGTTGGAGGATTCTCGCTTGGATAATTGATTTTGTAATCATTTTATTAATAACTTGGCTCCTTATGATTCTATTCTTTTGGAGAACAGAAATTCCTTTTGCTTTCGTTTTTCAAATTCTTGCTTATTTAATAGGTTTATTTTATTTTTCTTTGTTAGAATCAATTAATGGTCAAACATTAGGTAAATTAATTGTAGGATTAAGAACAGTGGATGAGGATACATTTGAAGTATCTTCTTTTACTGAAAATCTAAAAAATTGTATACTTAAATGCCATTGGTTTCCTTGCATAATAGACTTAATTATTGGCATATTCAAAAATTCTGAGGATATGGAGAAAAAATTGCGAATCATGCAAAATTTCTCTAATACTTGCGTGATTCGAACTTAGTAAAATTAAAAAAATCTAATTTTTATTAAATAATTTTTTATTAAGAAGTTCCTTTTCAATAGTAATATCTAAAGTTTATATTTTTTTTTTATTAAAGGTATACAAAAATGTCATTGAAAATTTGTGAAAAATGCGGTGGAGAAATTGGAAAAGATGAAGATATTTGTCCTTATTGCGGTACTGATTTAAAAGATAGAAAACAAATGAATATGTCAAACACAAAACCTGAGATGAAGGAAAATAAACCATCAGATGTAGAATTTGCAGAGTTTGGTTGGAGGTTTCTAGCTTGGATAATTGATTTTTTGGTTATTTCTGCGATATATCTTTTTTTACTTATCCCTTATTACTTATGGAGAATAATTCTTCGTTATTGGTTCGTCATTGGCGTCAGTTATTACCTTATTTGGTATTTAATATGTTTATTATATTTTTTGATTTTAGAATCAATTCTTAGTCAAACATTAGGTAAATTACTTTTAGGATTAAAGACAGTGGATGAAGAAACATTTGAAAAACCATCTTTTATTCAAAATCTAAAAAATTGTTGTCTTAAATGCTGGTTTACTTGTTTGATTGATTTTATCATTGGAGTAAAAAAAAATTCTGATGATCCCCAAAAAAGGAAAAGAATTATGCAAAATGTCTCCCATACAGTAGTTATTAAAATAACATAGAAAATAAATCCATCTATCTATTTAAAATAAATTACTTTTTCTTTGGTATCTAAACATTTTTTAATTAGTATTTATATAGAATTGCTTAGAGAATATTATTATTATATATTTACTGAAATGAGGTTTTAAACATAGAAAATTTGGAATATCAAGATGTAGAATGGGCTAATGATTGGAAGACTATTGTAGAAATCTTTGATACAATCGATCGGCTTAAACTTTTGTTTAAAGGATTGGATGTTTCTTACCTGCGTGAAGTTGAACAAAAAATTTTAATTTTAAATCTCGAAAAATACGTCTGTTCACTTCAGAACTACATTATTGCGAAATATTCTGAAGAAGAATAGATTATTCATTGCATAAAAGTAATTGAATCGTTGGATTTTCCATCCAATATGTATTAGCTTAATTATCTAAAGAAAATAATTCTTCTTAAATTATTTATATTTTTGTCTAATGTTTTTATGCAAGTTTTTTTAATAAAAATCATATAATTTATTATTATCATTAATCATATTCAAGCTTTTAAAATTATTTTTTAATAACTGGGTATTTAAAGCGTGTCTGGAAATAGAAATAGAATTGGGAGAGAAAAGATCTTATTTTTAATTTGTCTATATTTTGCTCTATTAATCGCATCAAATATTCAAATTTCTCAAGATTCTATTAAGCAAAATCTAAATGAATTCGAAGAATTTGAAGGGGGTAAACTTAAAAATTCAGATTATTGGATTTTAGACAATATTACAATTGATAATGATGGTGGTACAGCTGGATATATCACATGGAGTGAAGCTGCTGCTCTTGATTGGTGTAGTGGAGAAGGATCTTGGGATAAACCGTATGTTATTGAGAATGTTACAGTCAATAGTCAAGGTTCTAAATGTGTTGAAATCTTAGATTCCAGTGTTCCCTTTATAATTAGAAATTGTACCTTTCACAATAGTGGTGGTTATGATGTAGTTAAATTAGTTAATGTGAACAATGGAACACTCAGCAATAATACATTATATGATTGCACAGAGGATGGATTGGCTTTAGAGTTTAGTTCGAATAATACAATAATTAAGAATGTTATCCATGATGTAGATGATGCAATTAATATGAAAAATTCAGACAATAATGATATCTTAAATAATACTCTTTATAATAATGTTGATTACGGAATATATGCATTTCAGGATGCAGGCGATGGTTGTGACAATACAACTGTCTCATATAATATTATCTCAAATAATGATGGCGGGATTTATTTTAGCTATGGTTATAATAATAATATCACTTACAATAATATAACTAATGGTCAGAGATCTAGCGATGAAGGTATTATTGTTAGATATCATGGAAACCATCAAATTATTGGTAATTTCATTAGTAATAATTTAGGTACTGGAATTGAAAACTATCAGAGTGATTTTAACAACATATCACATAACATTCTTATTAAAAACGGACAAAAGGGTATTTACATTTATCGAAGTGAAAATATTGCTATGAGAAATAATGATATGACAAATGACGGGATAGAGCTGTTCGTAGGGTCATCGGGAACTGAAGCAGAACTAACCTCACATATAATAGAAACATCAAATACTATAAATGGACGACTAGTTTATTATTACACCTACCAAAATAATTTGCAAGGTTCACACTTTACAAATGCTGGGGCAGTTATACTAGCCTATTGTGATGATTCGGTTGTTTCAAATCAAAACTTATCGAATGGAACTCAAGCGGTATCATTACTTTACTGCGAAAATGTTACTGTAGAAAGTAACAATATTACTGATAATGGTTATTATGGGACTTACATATTGGAAGGGATGAATAATAAAATTAAGGACAATTCTATAATAGGGAATTCCATGGGAATTTACTGCGAATATAGTCCCTTCAATAACTATTCAAATAATCAAATAATTAATAATACTGTCGTGGGAATTTATTTTAGATATTCTTCTTATAACACTAGTATTGTAGGGAATAATATCTACAATAATGGGGATAACGGAATTTATGCTTTTAATTCTGTAAATAATACTATTATAGGGAATAATATTACAGATAATGGTGATCATGGAGCATATATTTATAACTCGGGTTTTCAAACTATCGAAGGAAATTTGATTCAAAATAACCTTGATGCAGGAATCTATATACGAGGGAGTGACAATAATACTATTAGAGGTAATACTTTATCAGATAATCGCTTCTATGGATTTTACATTTATCAATGTGAATATCAAACTCTTAAGAATAATGATATGGAGAATAATGGAGTATGGTTGGTTGTCAGTTCAAATCCTCTCGATTTGACATCCCATACAATTGAGCCTTCAAATACAGTTAACAATAAGCCAGTATACTATTACAAAAACACAAGAGATCTAGGAGCCTCCAATTTTGTAAATGCTGGGCAAATAATTTTAACATACTGTAATGATTCTATAATAAACAACCTTAAATTATCAAATGGTACAGCAGGCGTTGCACTCTATTATTGT
>SDNM01000226.1 GCA_004524385.1 Promethearchaeota archaeon | reverse complement strand
CAAAACATATTAAAATAGCAAAAAAGTACTCGTTAAAAGAAAATAAATTGAGTTCTTTTCCAGGTTCGAATTGTCCTTGTTCATAACTATAGAGATGTATTTTATGCTGCCGACCAACCTCTTCGCCTTTTTCATTAATGAAATAAGAAGTAATTCTTGGTTTTCTTGAATTTTCTCTTTTTTCCCAAATCGCCCCTGAAATAATATTTATATGGTATTCACCTGCTAAATTTTTAATAAAAGAATAATTTTCTCCTCTTTCTTTTTGAATATTTTGGGAAATATCATTTAAAAGAGGAACCCATCTTTCTGGTAAACAAATAATGTCAATATTAGCTACTTTATCGGTTAAAATCTTCAATATTTGTTCAATCTCAGAGTAGCATCTGTTTATACTTTGATGAATTTTTGGTTGAATACATGCAATTATCATGTAAAATAATCTTTATATAATTTAATTTTTATTAATTTCGTTTATTATATTTATAAGTTCATTTAAATCAGAAATTTCATAATCTGGTTTAGTTTCGTGCGGTATTTTGATACCTGTTTTATAAGAATCATACTTTCCCCTTCTGTGAATATATACGCTATGAATGTTATTTAAAAGAGCTGGAATAATATCCTTATCAATTCTATCGCCGACATAGATACATTCTGGCCCTTTTATACCAAATTTTTTTAAACAATGATCAAAAAGTTGGGGATTAGGCTTTCTTACTCCGATCTCATCTGAAATTACGGTTAAATCTATTAAATCATCTATGTCCAATCTTAAAATTTTTTCATATTGTTTAATTGGAAGCCCGTCGGTTATAATTGCTGTTTTAATAGACATCTCGTTTAACTTTTTTAAACATGGTTCTACGTCATTATACAATTTAATAGAATTAATTTTCTCACCGTGATAAGCCATTACTGCAGCAGATATAAATTTAAATTGATAAGAATATGAGATTGGTTCTGCTATTTCCTCAAGTCGATTATATCTTCGAATAAAATAATTATAATGTCTAGAGGAATTAGATCCATACTCCTTAACAATCTCTTGAATAATTTTTATAGCTTTTTCTCGATCAATTTTTAAACCTAATTCAATCATAGCTTCTATACCTTTAATTCTAGCTCTTTCAGATAATCCAGTAGAATCAAAGAGACAGTCATCCAGATCGAATCCTACGAGTTTTATTTTTGGGCTCATATTTTTAAAAATAATAACAATTTAATAATATATTTCGATTCTTTTAATTACAAACTTATCTTTGATAAGACGTTTTGATAACATAAATTTATTTATTTTTAAAACTATATAATCTTTAATATTAACTTATGATAACCATAAGCATATTAAAAAGAATTTCAGTGTATTTTTAAGAAGATAATGGAGAATTCATATCTGGACACAATTGTAGCGCTTAGCTATTTTCATAGAAAAATAGGGCCTCTAGTATTTTATTCTTATCCTGAAAGCATATTAGATAATGATTTATCAGTTAGAATAGCGAATATTATGGATCAAACGTTTAATGAAGGTTTTTTTACCCATTCGTTTGAAAATTTGAATAGTATGAATTATTATTTCGAAATACACTCTGACTGGGCAAGAGGTAACAAAGAGATGCTTATGATCTCTATAATTCTCGGGGAAAAGACCACATCAGAGATGGAACAAAATGTATCAGCCCTATCTAAGGAATTTTCCGAAAGATTACAAGAAGATGATGAGATTTTTACCGCTTTTTATATTAATGACCTTAATAATTTTGAGGAAAATGATCGTGACAGCATTATTAAAAATAATTCTTTAATAATGCTATGGGTTAAGGAATTATATTGGCAAACTATGGAAGAAACTCGAGAAAAGACAGAAGAAGAAAAAATTGCGTATTTATTAAATAAAAAACACATATTTTTAACTCTAGGAAAATTATCAAAAGGCCCAATACCTTTAGAAGATTTAGAAGTATGGTTCACTGAAAATTTTCCTGAAATAGATTTTAATAAAATGGTTGATAAATTAATCGAAAAACAATTAATATTTATAAATCAAATTGGATTAGTAGAAAAATATGTACTTTTATTAAAAGAGGTAAATGCTGAAAGAATACCTCCCGATAGTGTAATTGAATATATTGATGAGAGCCCTGAATTAATTGAATTATTACTCTCGAAAGTTAAAGAATATTTTAATATTCATGAAAATAAAACGGAGGAAGAACTTAAAGAAGACTCATTTACTCTGTTTCAAATAATTTCAGATATTAAAAAGTATAATATTCTTTCTGAATTAAGAGCTGGTTTAATTCGTAGAGATGAGTTGTCAAGTTTAGTCTCAAAGAAAACACTCGACTCTTTAAATGAAATAATAGAATATTTAAAAAAAGTTGACATTATTGAAGAATTAATATTCGAAGATGAAAAATATATTGTTTTAAAGACAAATTTACAAATAAGTACCTCTTTTCCAAAATATTTAAGGAAGTTATTGCCCAGAGAGGTCAAGCCAGTTATTGCTGATAAATATAATCCGAGATTAGCAGAGCTTTTCAAAGATGTAAGGGATAAGGGTTTTATTAAAACGAGTACAGCAAAAATAAATAGATTCTTAGGAGATTTATCTTCAGGAGATAAAAAAAAAGATTCTATAAAAAAATAACAAATTAGGTTTCAAAAAAGCTTATTTTTATAAGGAGATTTAATCATTTAATAGAAGAAATTAATTAGTAAGAAATTGAATGCTTGCCCAAATAATATTTATCATTGAAAAAAAAAAAGTATTCTCAAGAAATTTAAAGAGCAAAATAGATTTTCAGACACAAGCGGGATACCCAAATCTGCTTTACCAGAATTAAAACCTTTACCAAATTTAATCGCTTTAGAAGAGAAGAAGGATCATAAATAGAGCAAAAATAAGATTAATAATATATTTAAAAGTTTTTAGTATTTAAAATGTCTAAAGATGAAGATTCTTTTGAGAATGAATCTCACGACGATTTGAAGTATTTATTAGGAGAGATCGGAATTGACATTTTGTTAGCGATAGATAGTGGAGCAAAGAATTTTAAAACAATCCAAATATTTACCGGATGTTCTATTTCATGCATTAAAGGAAGAATTCCAGTATTGCTCGAACTAGACTTAATTTATAAGAATAATAACGATTATTTTCTAACTGAAAAAGGTATAGATTTTAAAAAAGAGATAAAAAATGAAACCTAACGATAGAAATTTATATTTCAGATTGGGGCGACAATTTTCCTTGCTGCCGAGCAAGCAGCTCTATTTGTCATAGAGTTCATCATCAATATAAACTTCATTAAATTAAATTTTTTTACTTTTAAATTTTTAATCTTCATTATCTTTTTTGTAATATTTATTTATATAATATCCGGGATTTTTAGGGCCTCCACTCTTTTCAATGAGTTCTTTTAAACCCCCCTCTTTCATAATCTGCTTTTTATACATATTATACTCTTCAAGAGTTAATTTACTTCTTTTCAATAAATAATCTAATATTTCGAAAGCTTCTTCATTTTTAGTACATCTTCTTATAAAATCAATTGCTCCAGGATTAATTAGTTCATTAGGGATACTTTCAATTTGATTTTTATCTTCATCTTTTTGTTCAATTTTATAATTAACTGAATTAATTTTCATTGATTGATTCTTTTTAGAGAGCTCTTTCATTAAATGAGGAAAAAATTCACCTAATTCATTCTTATCATAAGCGACATTTAAACCCTTTTTTTCTTTAATTTTAGCTTTTTTAAAAGATTTTTTATCCTCTTTATTGTTTTCCGTCAAATATTTAACATCAACCAGCAAATAAATCTTAAATTAGTTTATAGATTTAAATAATTTAATTT
>SDNM01000225.1 GCA_004524385.1 Promethearchaeota archaeon | reverse complement strand
TGGTTGATGAAAAAGACCCTAAAAAAATAAAGAATGAAATCACCGAATTTCGCAAAGATTTTCAAGAGGTAAAATTTTGCTTCCAAAAATCAAGCAACGCTTACGAGTATCTAAAATTATATTAATTATTTGAACTCGTTTTTTCGCCCAACAACAGTAAAATTTATCTTATATTAGATATTTTTAATTATATTCTACTTATCATATTTAAAAACGCTTATTATGAATCTCGAAGTTATTGAAAAAAATCAACAGAAATTAATTTTTGTAATTGAAGATATCAGTATCGAAATGGCAAATGCTATACGACGGATAATCTTGACTGAAATACCAGTTTTCGCAATTGATGAGGTGATAATTTTGAAAAATGACAGCCCTCTCTACGATGAAATCGTTGCTCATCGGTTAGGTATGATACCACTAAAAACTAGTCTTGAGAATTATAATTTACCACGGGACTGCGATTGTGGTGGCTTTGGATGTCCATTATGTCAAGTATCTTTAACTTGTGAAGTGAACAACGATACAAATAAACCTTTAGTTGTTTATTCAGGAGATTTAAATTCAAACGACCCTAATATTGTCCCTACACATGATAAAATCCCAATTTTAAAAATTGATAAAGATAGTAAAATCATTATAGAATGCTATGCGATTTTAGGTTTAGCTAAGGATCATGTGAAGTTTTCAGCGGTTTCAAATTGCTTTTACAGGTATTACCCAGTAATAATTTTTAATGAAGATGATATCAAGGATAAAGAAGAGAAGGAGCTTATCTCTAAAATGTGTCCAGTAAATCTATTTGAGCTTGTAAATAATAAATTAGAATTAAAGGAAGATTATTGGAAAACTTGCACTCTTTGTAAAGCGTGTGAGCAAAATTCTGATGGTAAAATCAAAGTAACTACACAGAAGGGTAAATATATATTTTTTATTGAGACTGATGGTGTCCTTCCTTTTGAATTGCTTATCAAGAAAACTTTTGAATTATTTAATGAGAAAATTGACGAGTTTATTACTAAGCTCGAAGAAATCGAGATTTTATCAAAAATTTATTAAATTATTAAATACTTAAAGATTTAATTTTTAGAATTAAAATAAACAGTAATTATTTACTCATGTCTAAAATTACCGGTCCATCGAACTATTATCATCGCAAACTAATTCGAGATCTGTGGAAAACTAAAAGAAGAATTTGGAAAAAGATTTCAAGGAAATTATCGGGTCCGAGGAGAAACCAAGTTGAGGCCAATCTTTATCGTATTAATAAAAAAACCAAGAATAACGATGTTATAGTAGTTCCTGGTAAAATACTAGGATTAGGAGAATTAAACCATAAGCTAACAATAGCTTGTTTAACGTTTTCAAAATCAGCTAAAAAGAAAATTGAGGCATCAGGGAGTAAATTAATCTCAATTGAAGAATTACTTGAACAAAATCCAAAAGGGGAAAATATAAAAGTTTTTTACTAAAAAATCAAGAAGAGCAAAAAAATAAGGTTAATTTAATGCTAGAATACACAATTTTGGATGCAAAAGATAAAATATTAGGGAGATTTTGTAGCCAAATAGCTAAGAGAGCGTTATTGGGAGAGAAGATTATAATTATTAATGCGAAGGATGCAATTATAAGTGGTAATAAAAGAAACATTCATGAAAATTATTTAGCGAAGCTAAACATTAGCACTGCGACTAATCCAACTCGAGGACCATTTTGGCCAAGACGACCAGACACTTTTATGAGAAAAGTTATTAAACAAATGCTTCCTCGAAAGAAATTACGAGGTAAAGAAGCAATAAGGAGAGTTCATGTTTATATATCAGACATTCCTGAGCGATTTAAAGAGAGATATCAAAAATTAAATACTGGAGAAATTTACAATGCAGATAAAACACGCTTATCTTTTTATAATAAATTCATTACATTAGAAAATCTATGTTTAAGAATTGGCTGGAAAAAAAGAGAAGTTGAGGCGTAAATATGTCTGAAAAAACTAAAATAATTCAATCATCTGGAAAAAGAAAAACTGCCATTGCCAGAGCAGTTTTAAAATATCCTGCGAAAGGTCAGGTAAAAATAAATAATGTGCCTTTAGATTTATATGAACCAGAAATTACGAGAGAGCGAATAAAAGAAATCATTGAAGTAGCAAATCATGAAAAACTCTCGAAGTGTGATATTAAAATTCAAGTTCATGGTGGAGGAAAGATGGGACAGACAGAGGCAGTCAGGATTGCGATGGCTAAAGCTATTTACAAGTTTATAAAAACAAAAACTATAGAGCGCTCATTTAGGGATTACGATGACTCACTTTTAAGTGGCGATTCCAGGAGAACTGAACCAAAAAAGTTTGGGGGCAAAAAAGCACGGGCAAGACGTCAAAAATCGTTCAGATAATTACCTAATTTTTGCACCCAATTTATTTAAATCATCAATAAAAGTTGGATATGAGTCTTCAATAATATCCATTTTCTCAATTTTCGAATTATCATTTGCAAACAAAGCAGCAATACAACATGCCATAGCTATTCTATGATCGTTGGCATGATTAAATAAAGTCCCATTTAATGTTTGAGTATGATATATAGTTAATTTATCTTCTTTTTCCTTGATTCTAATACCCATTTTTGCTAATTCTCTTGCCATTACTGAAATTCTATCACTTTCCTTTAATCTCAAATTTGAAGCGTTGTAAAGTGTTGTTTTTCCATCAGCAAAAGCACCTACTACAGATAGTATAGGAAATAAATCGGGAATTTCACTACAATCAATATTTCTACCTTGTAATCTAGTGCCTCCTTTTACAATGATTTGATTTTTTACTTCGTTAATTTCAATATCTGCTCCCATATCACGTAAAATTTCGATTATTCTTTTATCTCCTTGTGGATTTTGAACATCTAAGTTTTTTATGACTACCCTGGATTCTTCCGATGATAATACTGTTGCAGTGATAATAAATGCAGCAGAAGAAAAATCTCCTGGAATCGTATATATTTGTGGTCTATATCTTTGATTGCCTAAAATAAAATATTTTCCTATTTTTTGTGCGTTTAATTCTTCATAAATATTGATACCGAAAGAATTTAATATGTCTAACGTGATTTTTATATAAGGATATGATAATAAAGGAGTTGTAACCTCAATTTCAATAAATTCTTTATTATCACATTTTAATAAAGGACTAATTATTAACAATGCCGTAATAAATTGCGAGCTAATATCTCCTTGAATTTTAACTGTATTACATTGAAAGTTTTTCCGTTCAATGTGGAGGGTTTCTTCCTTTAATTCATATTCTCCGCCTAAATTTTTTAATGCTTCCAATAATGGAATAATAGGACGGTTTCTTTTCAAAAATTCCCCTTTTAAAGATAATCCTTCTTTAATAAAAAAACTTAATGCACTAAAAATTCTTATAGAAGTACCTGAATTCTTACAATCGATGGATTTATTTATTGATTTAAAGGAATCTGCAGTTTTTTCAACGAGATAAGAATTTTCACTCTCTTTTAATATGTTTATGCCTAATATTTTTAAAATATTAATTGTTACCTCAACATCTCCAGTTACTAAAGGATTTTTAATTATTGAGACACCATCAGCTAGACTTGCTACAATAAAAGCTCTGTGAGAATAGCTTTTAGAAGGGGGGGCGATAACCTCGCCCATTAGCCTATCTTCTATCGGATTTATTGTTACATCCATTAAATATTTAATAGGAAATCAATAGATATAATATTAATTAATTATAATGTAAGATTATATTTATTGTATAAATAATATTAGAAGTGACCTAATTGGGAGACAATACATTTGGGAAGCGATTTAGCATCACATCCTTTGGTGAGAGCCATGGTGACTTAATTGGAAT
>SDNM01000224.1 GCA_004524385.1 Promethearchaeota archaeon | reverse complement strand
TTTATTATTATAAAAGTTGACTTAATTCTCCCGTCAATAATAAGTTATCAAAAATATCCAAACTTTCGGAAACTCCAAATATTTCAATTTCAAAAACTTGCTTTTCCGAATTGGAATGGAAATTGGTTCCCTGTTTGGTTTAATTTAAAAAATTTAAAGAAAAAACATAATGTAAAAATTCGTTTCATTAATTATTTAAATATTAATCAAAAGAAATTATCTAAAATTGTGGGATTTGATTCACGAATATTAAACAATGTAATTATAAAGCATAAAAAAGTTAGGGAGTCAATAAAAAAAGAAATTATCCCTTTATTAAAGAAAATTAAGCAAAGTGCTGACTTTTTAATTTATTTTGATAATGCCGATAATCCAGGATATTTTCATAAAGAAGTATTTCCATATATAGATCGTTATTATAAGAAACAGATGTTTAAGGACCACTCTAATTACTCTAAAAATTTGTATAGAAAAAGGTTATTCGCCGATTTTTATGCTAAAAATTATATAGTTGACTTAAATGGTGAAAAAGAAGTTAATATTAATCTCAATGCAACTGAATTACAAAAAACTGGTGTTTCTTGGAATTTTGCTTTGAAAGATTATAGATACTCCAATATTTTAACACGTCTTCTATACGGTTTAACTAGAAAGAATAAGTTAAAGTTTTATCAACCAAGAAGAACAAGAAAATATCTTTTATCCGCGAATTATTCAGTTAAAAGTATATCCGAATTAATATATTTTCAAAGATCTGAGTTATTAAAGTTCCTAAAAAATAAATATAAATCATTTTCGAATGTTTCTTTAGGAAAAATTCCTAAAAAGTATTATTTAAACACAATGAGATCATCAAAAGCAATAGTTAGTCCATTTGGTTGGGGCGAGATTTGTTACCGCGATTTTGAAACATTTATTGCAGGAGCCGCATTAATTAAGCCTAATTTGGAACATTTAGAGACTTGGCCTAATTTGTATCAAAAAAACAAAACATACTTACCAATCTCTTGGAAAATTGAAGATTGGGATCGAGAATTCGACATACTCATGGATGATGAAAGGCTTCTTTTAGAAATAGCTAAAAATGGACAGGAAGCATACAAAAAGATTTGGACCAGACAAGGCTGCGAGGACTTTTGTGAGCACTTTATCCAAATGATAAGTCATAATTAAAAGATTATATTCAAAATTTACAAAAGCTCTTAAATAAAGACTTAAGTTTTTGGAAATAAGTTAAGAAAAAAAAAAAATTATATGGAATTTCATCTATTTAATCTTTCGAGAATATCATCGCAAGTAAACCAACCGCGAGGAGGGCAATCGGAATATAAATAAACAAAATTTTCCAATCTGCAATATAAATTGTAAGTACGTCTAAAAGTATTGCAAATCCAGCTAAAAATAAAGCAATTATGCATATTATCATACTAAAAGTATTAGATCCCATAATTTTCACTTATTTTTTTATTATTAAACTTTCATATTTTCTATTAAGTTATATATAATAGAAATTAAATAAATTTTTATTATCCATTATCAAATATGATTTCTAAATTAAAAGGGCGATATTTGGATGATTTATTAAAAATCTTCTTTAATTTTTCATATTCTTTATGATTATCAACATCTAGCCAAATTGTATTCGGAAAATCTAAATAGGAAACATTTAAATTTAAATTAATAGCTGAAATAACTATATCAGAGACTCCAAACATATCTTTATTTTTTTCAATGTCTTGAGATATCTTTTGAATAGCATTCGTTTTCATAATGAAACAACCCATATCGAGGCGATTGTATTCTTCTATTTTTTTTCCAATTTTTTCGATTTGGGAATTTACTCCAAAAACTTTTGTACAATCATCCAAATCATAAAATCCGTCAATCTTCATTGAATCTGTGGCTAAAACAATATCTTGGTTATTATAATTTTTTATTAATTCTTCATAAACATTTACGGAAAAGATATGATCAGCCATAGATAAGATAAAGGTTTCAGAAGATATCTCTCTTGCACCCAGAAATAGACTATAACCATTTTCTCTTTCTGAAAAATTGTTCCTTATAAAATTTAAATCTATTTTTTGATTATCTATTTCTATTTTCTCAAAAAAATTAGCACAAGAATCTAAAATCTGAGATTTTTCTGTTTTATCGTCAATAATAATATTTATTCTAGAAATTCCCGCCTTAGTCATACCTAGAATTACGTAATTCAAGATGTTTGATCTTTCAAAGGGTAATAAATACTTACGAAATGAACTATCTTCATTAAATCTACTAGAAAACCCCGCAGCAAGAATTATACTTTCCAAAATGGACACCTATAATTATAAATCTTATTAAAAAAATCATAAAAAATTAAATAATCTTATTAAAAAAATCTTTAACTCCCTTTTTTCAAAAAATTTTATTTTAATGGTTTTTTAATCAAATACAACAAAATTAGAAATTCACCTTAAGGTTATTTCATGCCAGAAAAAATAAAATTATGTATTATTGGAATTGGAAATGCCGCATCTGCATTAATCCAAGGCATTGAGTATTATCGCTCTGGGTCGAATAATGGGGGATTACTTCGTCCAACTCTAGCGGGATATCATATCTCTGATATCCAAATTGTCGGAGCAGTGGATATTTCAGATAAAAAAGTAGGTAAGAATGTTTCTGAAGCCATTTGTGAAAATCCTTTGGAAATTTTCGTTGATTTTCATAATAATTTTAACGTTCCAGTCGTAATGGGTAGCATTTTAGATGGTGTTATTAATGAGACTGAAAAAAGTATAAATCCGGGAAAACAAACACCCATAAATATGGCAGAATATTTTAAATCTACAGAGACAGAAATAGTATTATGTTTATTACCATCAGGGGCAGATAAGGCTGTTAGATATTATGCTAATGAGGCACTTAAAGCAGGTTGTGCATTTATTAATACTACCCCTGTAAAAATCGCCACTGATGAAGAATTAACCAAAAAATTCTATGATGCTGGGTTGCCCATAATTGGAGATGATTTGCAAGATCAATTTGGTGCGACCATCTTACATAAAATGATACTTCAACAAATGATAGATAGGGGTATTGATATTAAAGAAAGTTATGCTCTTGATGTAGGTGGTGGGGCTGAGAGTTTAAACACTATTTATCGCACACGAGAAACAAAACGGGAAATTAAGAGCAAATCAGTAGCGGGAGCATTAAATATAGATGCCCCAATTGTTGCAGGAACTTCAGATTGGGTTGAATTTCTCGGTAATAATAGAAATACAATGCTTTGGATTGTTGGAAAAGGCTTTCTGGGATCTCAAATAATTATGGATATTAAGATTCAAACTGAAGATGGTCCTAATGGGGGCTCGGTATTGGCAGATATTATCAGGGCAACTAAAGTAGCTATCAACCAAGGGGCTGCTGGATCAATTGATGAGATTTCTGCGTATGGATTTAAGAATCCTCCAAAATACCCTAAGAATCCAGCTGAAGCAAGTAAAGATTTAGCTAATTTTATATTAGGTATAAAAAAGGAGGAATAAAAGTCATGAATAATAATTCTGATAAAAGAGAAATTCGGATCGCTATAGCTGGACTTGGAAATTGTGCTTCTTCGTTAATACAAGGTATTGAATATTACAAAAATATCAAGGAAGAAGATATGTATATTAAAGGTTTGATGAACCCCAGTATAGGGGGATATTTGCCTTGCCATATTAAAGTAGTTGCTGCTTTTGATGTAGCCATTACAAAAATTAATAAAGATATCGCAAAGGCAATATATGCAGAACCTAATTGTTGTCAGTCGATTATAAAACCAGAGGATATGCCAAAAACTGGTGCAATCTGTTATCCAGGACCCATTTCAGATGGATGTTATGAAAATGATAATTTATCA
>SDNM01000223.1 GCA_004524385.1 Promethearchaeota archaeon | reverse complement strand
CTCAATCTTACCAGCTATATGTTCTGAATAAACTCTCAGCTCAACATCTGTAGTCGATGGATTTGCGACTGCGGTTAAAATTGACCTAGGGCCCATGCTAGCAAAAGCAAATTTCTTTTTTTCTATTGAAGTGATGTTTAAAAAATTACTTTCTCCAAATTCCTTTTTAATTCTCTCTATAGAACTGTCAATAGCAGCTGAAATAACACCAATAAAAGAATCGTTTTCAGATTCTTCTGATTCTTCCCTGCTTTCGAAATCAATAATAAATCCGTCCCTATCACAAATCGCAACTGCTTCAACTCCATCAACATCAATTATGAAATTTCTTAGTAATTCACGAAATAACTTTTCCAATTCTTGATACGACCCTTTCAATGTAATTATATTCTTAAAAATAATATTATCTTGAACTTTTTTAAATATATTTATTAAAAAAATTTTAATTTGGTTAAGTTTATGTTGTAATATTGATATGGATATTGTTATTAAATATACGTTTAAAATATCACCATGCTATATCATTTTATATCTTTTTCTTATTGTTTAATATTTATGATAGAAAATAATTTTCGAAATGAACCTAACTTAGTAAAATTAATAGATCGTGCTATGAGTCTATTTAGGGAGATAGATCTTACAGAACTTGCAGAAAAATGGGAAAAAATTCTTAGAAATTATAATAGACAAAAAATGGTACGATAGATTGTCCCAAATTTAGTTAGTATTTTACATTATCCTAATTATAATTTTTATATTGAGGAGAATTAAAAAAAAAAAATAATTTAAATAAATTTTTAATGAAGTATTTTATTCAGTTTTGCTTTTTTCTTTGGCTGCTTTCTTTTCTGCTTTTCTTTCTGCTTTTTCTCTAGCTTTTCTTACTTTTTCAACCTGCTTTTTGCTTGTTTTTACATGTTTCTTCTTCACTTTAACTCTTTTTCTCGCTTTCTTCATTTTGCCGTATTTAGCGATTCCAACTATAGCCATTACAATCATTAAAGGTATTACGAGATAGAATATTGCGACACTTTTCATTGTTGTTAATTCACCACCAGGTAGTAAATAATCCGAATATTCATATGCCGCCTTAGAAAATATCAACCAGATTAAAATAGCGTCGGAATTAATTACTTTTAATTTTTCACCAATAAGTTCAGCTTTTTTTCCCACAAGTCCTCCAATTGAAACTAACAAAATGAATATATCAAAAGCAAACATGACAATTCTAGTGATAAATATTGGTAGTGTTCCCTCCCCCTGTACTGTAAATACTGCACTAATCATTAAAAAAGCAACATATCCTCCAATAAAAATGAAGTAAATACCTAGCCATGCATTAAATTTTCTTGTAATAAGTACAATTATGATTGCAGTAAGTACTAAAGCAAGGATTATAATAATAGTAAATCTTGTCATCCAATACAGCATAAATGCTATTGATGGGCTCACATCGTCCCTTGGTTGCAATGGGGTTTGTCCTGCTATTATACTAGGTGCAAATAATACTAAGAAAATACTTATAAGAGCCCCTAATAAGAATAATCCCCACCGCACAAAAAAAGCAACTCCTGTAGGAGCTTTATAAACTTTATCGTCGAATTTAACACCTTGGTCAAAGCAAAAATACATCGCAAATAAAGCAGTGATAAAAATATAAGAAAATATTGAAACTACAAACATCAATGAGGTAAACAGATCGATCATAGTGATAAAGACGTAATATCCAAAGAACAAATAAATACCTATAGCAATTAAAAAAAATGCAAGAGCTTTACCTATGTTTTTCCACGAAATACGTCTGACCTCTCCGCGAAATAATGCTGCATAGAGAAATAATACTAAGCAAAGGAATAACAGCGGTAAAAACATTAATTGTGCCAACAAGACCATCCTAGGAAGTCCCGTTATGTTCGCAAAGTATAGTATACTGAATCCCGCTAAAAGCCATAAAACAAGAACTAAGAAAGTAATATTTCTTTTTTTAAACAGCTGTCCAAGATCTTTTAAACCCAAATTGATTCAACTCAATATTCTTAGAATTTATTTAAAAAAATATAAAGAAATTTAATTGTATATGATTTTAAAAGTTTACATTTTAAAAAAAATATATTAATGAATCATAATTCAATTTTTATATCAATTCTTCTTAAAGTACGCCTTTTGTAGAGGGTATCTCGTCTGAGACAACCGTTTTTGCGATTTTTATCGCTCTGGCAAGAGCTTTGAAGGCAGCCTCAACGATATGATGTTGATCTTCACCATAAAGAACTTGGAGATGTAGGTTCATTTTAGCATTTTCTGCAAAGGAATTGAAAAAATGTCGAATGTCTTCTATGGCAACATCTTCTATATCACATTCCTCATTTAATTTTAAATCCAAGACCAATGCCTTACGACCACTAAAATCAAGTGCACACCGGGCTAACGATTCATCCATTGGAATAAGAGCTGCCCCATATCTATTTATTCCTCTCTTATCTCCTAACGCTTTCAAAAAACATTCTCCTAAGGTTATCCCTATATCTTCAATCGTGTGATGTGTTAAGTCTCCTGTTGCCTTTACTTTGAGATCGATACCGGAGTGTCGAGTCAATAAAACTAGCATGTGATCCATGAATTTATAGCTCGTGCTAATGTCATTTTTGCCAGATCCATCCAAATCTAATTCGATAGTTATGTCAGTTTCTGTAGTATTCCTTTTTAGCTGTGAGGTTCTTCCCATTGTTATCAATCTCATTCTTTTTTTATTATATTAATATAGTTAAATCATCAAATTAAATTTTTCATAAAATTCGAGATGTATTTTTTATTTAATTCAGAAATTTGGTATATTTTATAAACAAGTACATCAATTTGGCTTTCTAATGCATCTCGATTCACATCATTTCCAGAAATTAATTTGACTTTTTTAGCAATTTCTGACGCAATTTTTCTTTCTTCCATGGATTCTGGAATTTTTATTGGTAGATTTTTTATCTTTTCAATTAAAATTCTTGAAAATAATTTTTTATATGAGCCAAATGATTTTATAAAAAAATAAGAAAATAACTGAGAATTGATCAAACCTAATAGATAATGATTATCGAATTCAGGAATAGGTGATTGAATTATCTTTAAATTGTAAAATGATTGAGATGTTAAGGATAATTTGTTATCATAAGCTGCACAGATGAGATTATTTTGGCTTAATTGTCTTATAATGATACGATCTTCATATAAGTTTAAATCTTTATATTTGATTCCTTTCTTTTTTATATTAATGTTTTTATATTCTTTTATCTGATATCTATTAATCGAATATATAAATGGTTTAAAATATTCTTTTAGTTTTTCAGGAATAGTATGATGAATTATATTCTCGATGGCATTCTGATTTAACAAGCTTTTACATTCTCTACATTTTAATTTATTTTTAGGAAGGGGGTAATATTTCTTACAAGTATCACAATAAATAATCTTACCAGATTTACTTAATTCTACTCCTCTGCTTAGAATTATTTTAAATCCATCGTTTCTCATTAAATCTTCCAATTTAGGAAATTTATGATTAAGGATATTGAGAATTTCTCTATCTGTATCATTTAAATTAATTAAAAATTTATAATTCCATTTTTCTAATATCTTTTGCTGAATCATTCTTGGGGTGCTATATTTAGACATGGGTATGCTGATTTTAATTAAGTTTTCATCTCTCTCTTTTTTAGATCTTTCCTTTTGTAATATTAATATTATATTGGAAACTATAGGATCGTCAAATTTTGGACCTGTATAATAGATTTCTTTAATTTTTGTATTATTTTTAATACAGTTTCTAATAACTGCTCGATTTGATAATACTAAAAGTGAATCTGGGACTATATATCCTAAATAACCGCTATTTTTTAATAACCGAATTCCAAGCTCTATAAATAACTGATAATAATCATATTGCCCTATATTTG
>SDNM01000222.1 GCA_004524385.1 Promethearchaeota archaeon | reverse complement strand
TATTCTTATGAAAGAAAGTAGGTTTAAATCAATTGAATTTGACCAATCCTCTTTTGTGATTTTACTTATTGGTGCTGATGGAGGCCCTCCTGCGTTATGGACTAATATATCAATTCGTCCAAATTCGTCCAAAGTCTTATTTACAAGATTTTTAATTTGTTTTTCATACTTTAAATCTGCGACAATTGAAATAACTTTATTATCTTCTGTTAAAGATTTTGATTGTTCAATTTCATTTTTGGATTTCTTTAAGTTTTCTTCAGAACGACTACAAATTACAACATTTGCCCCTTCCTCGTAAAAACTTTTAGCGCAAGCAAATCCTAAACCTTTGCTTGAAGCCAAAATTAAAGCGACCTTGTTTTTTAATCCTAATTTCATACTACAAATAATTTATTACTGCTTTTTAAATTAATAGAAATAATTGTTCCTTATCACCCTTGTAATTTAGAATTGAGTTCTAAATGAAACTTATAAACATAATTATTTATATAAGAATTGTCTTACTTTATTTAAGAGTAAGGGTATTACTTCTATGACTATTATTAATTTTAAAGTTGATGAGAAAAAAAAGAAAAAGATCGAAGAAATTACAAAATTAAAAGGATATAAGAGTGTTAGTGAATTCATTCGGGAAGCTATTGATGATAAAATGAATTTGCAAAAGCTAATTGACAATTTTAAAGAAAAAAATCCACCTATTGATCTAAAAAAGATAGATATTCCTGAATTCATCCCGGATGGAAAATATCTTGGAATTTCTCGTAATACTATTGTTGCCACAGGAGATACAATCGGAGAAGTAATGAAAGTTCTATATGAAAAGTTTCCTGATGCCACTGCTGGTATTATTCGTAAAGGCAAAGAAATCGAATCTTTTGAAACTTTATTTTCTATTTTTTCTGCTGAAAACACAAAATGTTATCAACAAGCTGAAATTGATAATCATTTTTATCCCTTTCTTGAGTTTTCAATGATTTTTAATGATAGCGAGGAGTCTATTATTGGGCTTGTTGACACTGGTGCTTCTATTACTGCACTTGATAAAAAATTCATTGAAACCCATAATTTAACACCGATACGCAAAAGTTCATTATTAACTGCTAATGGAATAATTGAGGCAGAAATTTATAAATGTATTTTCAAGTATGAAGGTCGTAAATATGAGTTAGAATTTACTTCAGCTAATATTAGTGGTTTAGCTCTTCAAGCCTTATTAGGGAAAAATTTTATTGATAAGTTTAATGTACTATTTCTTGGAAATGAAAAATTATTTTGTTTCCAGCCTCTTTAAGTCAATCTTTTGAATTCAACATAAATTGAATATAGTAAATGAGTCGATTAAAAGTAGATTAAAAAAATTTCTATAAATTTTAATCTGGAGTAAGTTAATACTGCTTTTTAAATTAATAGAAATAATAAATATAACGATTAAAACTGTCCTTTATGCAAAAAGATTTAATAAATGGAAGATTTAATTAAAAAATTTTGTTAAATTCGAGGAAAACGCTTAATCCGGCGTAAGCTCATCGAGATCGCTGAGATCCAATCCGCTGTCAAGCGTTTCGGGAACTTCTGATAAAAATTCATCAAGTATCTCTCGCAGCTCATCGCCAGAGCGCTTTAGGATAAGTCTAATCAACCCAATGTTGATGTCAGGGTCGCTGATAAGACAAAGGACCCCCTTAGGCCCACACGATGCGGCAAATATCTTACCTCCACTAAATTCTGAGGTAACTATATCAAGATCGCCGAGTTCAAGATTTTTACCTTGCTCTTCACTAGCACAGAAAACTGCGCTCGCGATTGCACCAATACCATCCACATCGGCGGGAAAATAGGAAAATTTTGAAACGCTAGCGATAGTTAATCCTGTTCGATCAACCAATATTACTTTCTTAATGCCCGATTCGGACTTTATAATCTTACTAAGAATATTATCAAAACTTTTTGTATCAATACTAATGGCAATCCACCACTTTTTTTTGATATTTTTATAATATAATAAATATTAGAATTTTATTTTATAAATACTCTTATGTTTATAATAAACCAGAAGTATAAAAAATTATGTTTTTCTTATTTATATCAGTTTTAATCTAAAATTCGAGTGAACATATTGAAAACTGATTTTTTTTGCTTAGGATGATCTAATAAAGATTTATTTTAAAGATCATAATTTAAAGAAGATCGTTATCTTTTACTATTTTTTTGTAATGATCTCTTTCACGTCGTAATACTTTTAGCTCTTTTTTCATGTCAATCATAGCATCAGTTAATTTGTCTTTAGCTTTTTCATCTTTATTCATTAAATTTCTCAGATCAATTTTAAGAGCTGTGATGCTATCTAGATGTTCTTCGTTTTCGCTTTTCAATTTTTCAATTTCTTGATTTAACTCATCAATCTTGTTTTCTTTTTCCTCTAATTCAATCTTAAATTCATTTCTTTTTTCCTCTAATTCTGTCATTAATTCGGTTATTTTATCCTCTAGCTTTTCATTTTCTTCGTTCGCTTGGTTAAACTGGTCAGTCAACTTTTTTATCTCTTCTTTCAATACTTCATTTTTCTCTTTAATCTCTTCAATTTCTTGTCTATCAAACTGAGATTCTGTAATTTTCTTAGTAAGTTTGCCAATTTCCTCATGACTTTCTTCTAACTGTCTTTTTAAACTATTAATTTCCTCTTCAAATACTTCTTTTTCAAGTTTATGAAGTTGATCTTCAGAAATTCCATTTTCTAAATCCTTAGTCTTTAATTCTGTTTCAATTTCTTCAACAATTTCTTGTTCACTGATTAATTCTTCATCAATTTCCTCTTCATCAACAACTGCTTCTTCATTAACTAATTCTTCCTCTATTTCTTCTTCAATCTCTTCCCAATATGGTTCTAGGTCTTTATTTTCTAGCATTAAAAAGAATTCTTTAAACATGTCATCGAAATCTGGATTATCCTCTTTTTTATTCAAAATTATATGGGCTAGTCTTCTTATCATTCCCTCAAAATCTCCTGATAATCCTTCTTCTTCCATATCGAGAAATATAGTAATACCATAATTAGGTCGGCCCACATATCGACCTGGAGAAAAACCAGTGAAAAAATTCGCAACATTAATATCCTTTATTTCCATTTGAAAAAAAATTGGTTCTTTATTTTCCGTCCAATGGGCTTTAAATATATTTGTTAAATCAGCAGCCTTTATATTTAAGCTTTTAAGAAGATCACTTGGATGCTGGGCATCAATGACGGCTTCAGAAGGCTCGGTAAATTCTAAAATCATTATTCCTTTCAAAATGAAATCACTCAATAATAAAGATTATTATAATAAATATCACAATTTTTTGATTTATCTTTTTTGGTTATTATTTAATTATTCCCTATTTTTTATCTTCAATTTAGATAAGCACTCTAGAAAAACAATAAATTCTTTGCTTATAAAAATTTTCGAATTTTCCAAGAAAATTATTGAAAAAATTTAGGAGAAAATTGACTTAATTCCTATAAAAATGATTAAAATAAAGCTTAAAGAAATTAGCAAAGATATATTAAAAAATTTGATTTAATCCTTCTAAAGTCTTATTTACATCAGTTGCTAAATAAGATTGTTTAAAAAATGAAGCAAAAAACGTACGATCTTCAGGGGTGAAATAATTATAACCAAATTTTTTCCACGTTGTATTGGATTGCATAGGTGCTAAAAGAGAGATTGATTGATTTTCTACCAAATTCTTGACATATAAATTAATTTCTTCCTTTGTACTATTCTTTATAGCTGTTATTAAAAGATCGTTGGTAATTAAATCCCAGGAATCTTTAAATTGAAGGCAGAACTTCTTTATATCAATCTTATTTTCGATAATTAAATTAGATAAAGCTTCGGTGGCAATTTCGTAAGCACTTTTTTTATTTTGGCTAAAAATTGGGTTAGAAATTATTGTACTTGGTAAATTTTTA
>SDNM01000221.1 GCA_004524385.1 Promethearchaeota archaeon | reverse complement strand
TAACAGAAAACCTCTTGTTAGTATATCATTGCGAATTTCTTTGCTAGGATGGGAACCCATTTTCTTTTTCCATAAAAATATTACAGATAAAGAATATAAAAAAATGAATAATGAAGTTCCAATAACATCAAGGTATAAATAAATTAAGGCATAAATGTGTCTTGACTTGCTATCAATCCATATTTCTGCTGTGTTTATTAAAATTATAATGCATATCGCAACTCCCTTTAGAAAATCTATGGAATGAATTCTCGTATAAATTCTATCATTCATTAATAAAACCATCGACCTTATAGCTTTTTTTCCCGAATTCTTCGAATCCTAATGATTTAATAAAATTGTACGACGCATTATTATCTTTATATACTTCACATCTAAGTTCTTTTACACCTTTTTCTTTAAAATACTTCCATGCAGCTAAGCCAAGAATTGTTGCTAACCCACGACGTTGAAACCGTGGTAAAATCCCCAACCCTGCTATAATACCATATTCCCTATTAGAACCTTCGTAATCTAGTATAATGAAACCGGCGTCGCTTCCATAAACTTTTGCTATAAGAATTACAGTATCAGAATAATCGGAGATTTCCTTCAGAGATTCAGTAGATATTTGAGAGAAAGGAGTATTTGAAGTCAACCATGCTTTATTATATATATTCATCACATTCTCTAAATCAACATCAGTTGATTCTCTAATTTTAGCATGAAGAATATTGTGTTCTAATTTATCGTTTAACTTTGCCTCAAATTCCGGTGTTATTTTTTCAACAGGCAGTCTCATTTGAATGTATGTTAATCCGGTTTTTTCAATTTCTTCTTGGATTTCTTCAACGGAATCCCTCTTTTTTGGACTTGATTCAAAAGACAAAAAAAAAGTTCTAATTCTATTTTGTTTGAAGCTCGCTCTAGTATGTGGCATAATAAATATTCTTAAAATTTTAAAAAATTTAATTTTTTCTAATATTGGTAAAAAAAGTCTAATTTGGATAATAGCATTGTAACCAAAGAATTTAAGGTAATAGTTTAATAATTTTAGCCTCTATTTCGCTGTTAAACATTCCTTTCTCTTTTAATATTGAAATGCCTTGTTGTATTTTACTTTTAAAATTTGGATCCTTAATCAAATTTTTTTTCTCACTTGAGAATTCGAAGTTTGACCGTATTTTTATATCCTCTTGAACTTTTTCCTTTACTAAATTTTTAAATTCAATAAAAGAATCTGAAATATCTTCATAAGGTGAGTCGGGATTATTATTAACATAACCAGGAAAAACAACATCCATGCGCTCTTCCATTAATTCTTCATTCTCTATAAACATTGCGTAAAAAGGCAAATAAATCCATTGAATGGGTTTTGAAAACAAATCATCATTTGTGTCTTGTATTGACCACTCTGTGAGATCTTGAGCTTCCTGTAGGCAAATTTTAATTTTGTCATGACATATTTCTTTAATTTTCTTTAAAAGATCTTCATAATTTTTTTTTAAAGAGGTTAGTTCAGCTAATTTTTCTTCTTTTTCTTTCTTATAATCAGATAATTGCTTATTTCGATCCTGTAATTTATTATTTAACTCCATCGTGATATTATTTAATTTTACAGCTGTATCAGAATCAATCTCTGGGGCTTTCTCTTTTAATTCATTGAATCTTTGATGGTGTAAATCAATTGATTCTAAAAAATTATTTGTCTCTTCTTTCAAATAATTAAAATGGTTCTCATAAGTATTTAACATATCTTCAAAGACTTTTGATTTAAATCTTTCTTCATCAGTAAAAAATCTATTTTTTTTTATGATTTCCTGTATTTCCCTTTCTATAGTCTTAAATATTACAGATATATTTTCAATTATATTCTTTTTTTCATTTACATTCCATTGTTCAATTTTATCAAATTCAATTTCTTTTTGTTTTTTCATTTGTTCTTCATCGATAATTTCACTAGCTTTTGAAATTTGTGAAGAATATAACATTTCAACGTCTTTAATCTCTACATTTAAATTTATTATCCATTTTTCAATTTCAGCTTCAATTAATTTAATTTGAGTTTTCCATCTATGCGAATTTCCTTTCATAGTGTCTACATAAGATCTATATTTTTCAGATTCATCTAAAGCGTTATCGGTTGTCAAAGTTGTATCTAAAGGAACATAATCAGTTATCGGTAAATATTCTAGGTGAGGGATTAACTTTAAAAGCGATTGAAGGTGTTCTGGATTAAGCAATCCTTCAATATTGAGAGTATGATATTCAGATTCTTCTCCACTCCCAATCTCTTCTGCCTCGGCATCCTTATATGTTAAAACATTAATAATTCTATTTAATATTTCAGTTTTCAATATTTCATCTGTATTTCTTAATATATGACCGATAAGAGGTTGACGTGGAGGATTGCTAAATTTTCCTTTTTTTGAGAATATATTAATTCCATCAATAATGAGATGGGTTGAAATAACTCCTTGAATACT
Organism: Promethearchaeota archaeon; assembly: GCA_004524385.1. Classification (GTDB taxonomy): domain Archaea; phylum Asgardarchaeota; class Lokiarchaeia; order Sigyniarchaeales; family SOKP01; genus LW40-45. The sequence goes on along the minus strand of SDNM01000221.1, from coordinate 1,490 downwards.
CAAAAGAGGCCATAATAATCTCGAAAAAGACAAGAATTTTTCTTTTTCAATATCCATATTCTTAGTCAATAAATAAAAGATGAGGGTCATTTCAGCATTTTCATCTAAAGTTGGAATGTCTGGACTCTTTTTCATAAAAAATGGGAGTAGAAATTGATTACCATGAATCGAAATTTTTAAACAACCTCGTTTGGCTATTAAATAAGATTTATAATTATAGATATATGATTCTTACTAATATTATTTTAAGATTACTAATATAAAATTTTGTTTTTTTTAGTTTAGGCGTTATGAAAATTTAAAAAATAAGAATTAATAATTAGGAATATTTGTGGTGATTCTAACGCAACTGCTCGTAATTATTTGCAATTACTAACAATAAAAGAGCACATAAAATTAATAATGGAGGAACAGTTGCTTCAAAGTGATGCCATTTTAATACTTCAAATGCGCCTTGTAGTATCCTACCAATATAATAAATCAAAATACCAATACCATTTAATAGATAAGATTTCCGTAAAACGCCATAAGTTTTTATAGCCAAATATATGAACAAGAACGGAATCACAAAGACGAAAATAATTACTAAAACTAAAAGGATAAATCTTCCAGTAGGATATCCCCAAATTGTATGGATTGAAATATTAATATTATATTCTTTAGCAATATCAGGATCCATTAATAAACTATCTGGTAATAATAATGCTAGGATCCCAACAAAAATAGGTATCGCTATAAGGATAATTCGTAATATGGTTTTCATTTGGGGGGTTAATTGTATTAATTTAGATGATTTCTCATCTGGCTCGGCTTCTGGCGGGAATAAAAGGATTCCTAGTATTCCCATGAAACAAGCAATTGCTAACCACGAAAAAAATGTTGCAATTCGATAAAATAACATTAATGATCGGGCTATTTCGGCTTTAGAGACATTCACCTCTGGAATGAAGAAATAATAACCTATAAAAAATACTCTTCCAGCAGCAAGACATAGAAATAATAACGAGAAAAATAACCAATATATTTTTTTAGAAGTTCTAAATCTCATTGTGAGAAAGAAAGCAAATAAGAGGAAATAATACCCTACAATTACAAAATAGAGTCCCATCTCAATAGCATCAAATGGAAATGTAAAATTATTAAAAATCATTGAAATCAACTTTTAATTTTAATTTTCTTTTTAATATTATTCTTATTATTATTTTTATCTTTTTATTATATTAAAATTTATTTCTCACAATATATAAAATTACAAAAATTATGTTTGATTCTTTAACATATTAATAATAAAAATGTAAATAAAATGGAAATTGAAGATAAGATCGAGACATTCAATTCATTACTACGTCGGCGCGGATTTATTTGGGGCCCATCGCCCGAAATTTATGGGGGATTTGCTGGTTTTTATAGTTACGGACCTGCTGGAATGGCTCTCAAAAATAATGTTTTATCACTCTATAGACGAGAATTGAGAGCATATGGCTTCGGTG
>SDNM01000220.1 GCA_004524385.1 Promethearchaeota archaeon | reverse complement strand
CATGTATGAAATATTCTCTACTTTAACTTTATCCTTTAATTCATTTATTTCATTCAGATATGTGTATTCTCCATGTACATCAATTAGAATTATTGCTGGTGTACCCATTTCCTCATCTCGAGTTAATAATTCCTCAATTATTACTGATACTAAATAACTTTTTCCACCTCCAGAAATAGAAAGAACTGCGAAATGTTTATTAAATAGACGATTCATATTGATTTTAGCTTCGAAATTTGAAGTTTTCACTTTTCCTATATTCAATCCCTTAACAATATCAAATCCAACGAAAATATTTAAGATATCTTCGTCTACTTTATATACTTCCGCTCCTGGACTTGCTGGAAAGGTCATTCTTTGAATCCTTTTAATTTTTTTCTGCTGCTCATTTTCGAATTCAATTATACCTAAACATTTAACAATAGCAATCGCAAACTCAAAATCTTCACTAGGAAAAAGTCCTTTCAAAATATTAGGATTAGAATTAGAATTATATGATTTTATAGTTAAAGGATCGGAGAAGTACTCATTTAGTAAAACAATCCTTTCAACGATTCCAACCAAAAAACCTTCAACTGAACGAGTGTAAACAAATAATCCTTTCTTTACAACCATTCCATCTCTTCTTTTATTTATGACAAAAGGGAATTTGGAAACATCTGGTAATTGGAGATAATTAAAAACAATTCCAACTTTAAATGGCATTATTTTTTTAGGAAAGAAATTTAAGTTGTTTTATGTACTTGACTTTAATTATAAAGACGATTGAATTTAAAGAAAATAAGAGTAGTAATTTTCTGACTTTTACTTGAAATTAAAAAAGAATAAAAAATGAATGATTTTAGTTTCTTGTTCTTTTGGAGATTTTTCTAGCGTTAAAAAAAGGAAAAAATTAAAAATCTCTTTTGAATGAATCTTATTCTTCTTCCTCAAGTGTATATATCAGTTTAATGATGAGAGCATAGCCATTGAACCAGAAATAGAAGAATCCAACAATTAATCCAAAAACCATCAATATAAGAAGTGCTACAAATAAAAGGATCTGCCCATCTGAAAAATCTTGTAAGAAAGTAAAAGAAACTTCGATAAAGATTTCATAAAAGAAGGCAACAACTATTCCAATAATAATAGCAAGTATACTTACTAACAATGAAATTGTAATACTTTGTACAATACGGTTATTTTTATATTTTGAGTGTAATTTACGCTCCCGAAAAATTGTTCTTAAAAAAAATAACCTCCCTTTTGTACTCAAACCAATACCTAACACTATTAAAATAAATAACCCTGCAAAAAGAGCGCCAATTATTGCAATCTGAATTCCTAGATTTTGTTCTTGGAATAATTCCAACTTTCCTTCTGCCATAATTAGGTCAGCAATTGTATAGACTACTCCTCCTATGGTTATAATGCTTATAACAACCATAGATATATAAAGGATAGTAGCGATGATTTTCTGGGTTTTTGAATAGGTATCTGTATCATTCATATAATTTACCTTTTAAAATATAATTTGTATTTATTATGATTCCTTTAATCTTCTTCTTCAAGCGTATATAACAATCTAATGATAAGACCATAGCCGTTGAACCACATATAGAAAAGTGCAAGGCCTAATATGGTAACTATCAAAGTTAAAATACTGATTATCAAAGCTATCTGCCCGCCACTTAGATTTTCTGTAAGACCTGCTATCGAAAATTCCTGACCACCGACAAGTGACCGAAAAATCTCATAAATTATAGATATTACAATCCCAATAATAATTGCAAATAAACTTATCATTAAAGCTCCGGCTGCAATTTTTACAGTTTTTCTATTCTTAAATTTATCCTCTAGCTCTATCGGTCTAAAAATTATATTTAATATAACGGTAACACCTCTTTTAAACAAACCATAGAATAAAATCAATAAGAAAAAAAGTGCCGCCAAAATAGCCCCAATAATTGCAATTTGCAACCCAAGACTAAGCCTTAGGAAAAGGTCCGTTTTACCGCGTGCCATAATAAAATCTAGTAGACTCCATATGGCTGATCCTATGATCATAATAAATGATATTACAAAGCTTACATAGAAAATTGTTCCTATTATTTTTTGTCTTCCCGTGTATTTTTTTAGATCTGACATATTTTTCAAACTAAATATTCTTTTATTATTGAAAAATTAACTTTTAAGATATTTAAAATTGTTGTATAATTTTTAAAAAAAATGGAGCTATTAATCAGAATCTATAATCTTGGTTAAATCATCATAACTTCTATACAAATTTTGGCTTTTTAATAAGTTGTAAAAATTAGATGAAAATTTATAAATCTTACTGTAATAAGCATGTCGATTTTCATTGGGAAGCCATTTTTTATCAACTTTACATAAACTTTCTGCTGCTTTTGATATATCAGGAAATAATCCTGCTCCTGAAGCTGCTAATATAGCGGCTCCCAAGGAAGTTGCTTCCTCAATTATATTTCTTACACAAGTAATTCCTAATACATCAGCGTAAATCTGATTCCATAGATCTGAGCGAGCCCCTCCACCAGTAAGCAACAATTCCTTTGGTTCAATTCCTAATTCTTTAAAAACTTCGATATTTTTCCTTACTTCATATGCTACGCCTTCAAACACAGCCCTATAAAGATCTTTCCTTTCATGTCCTAATGATAATCCGAATATAATCCCCTTAGCATAAGGATTCCAGTGCGGCGCCCCCGCACCAACCAAATGTGGAATAAATAGGAGACCATTTGCTCCAATTGGAGATTTTTGTGCTTCAATATCTATTAGCTCATAAGGATCTTGTCCTTCTTCAGCGTTCATACATTCTGCATGACCAATTTCATCTCTAAACCATCGAAGGCTCGCCCCTGAGGTAAATATACTGGCTTCTTGAACCCAAGCGCCAGGGATAGCGTGGCAACTACATAAAACCCTCTTTTCGGGATCGAAATTTGGGTCCTTTAAATAAGCAAGAATGAAACTTCCTGTACCTGTAGTACATTTAATTTCACCGGGAGAAACTACACCTACACCTAAAGCAGCGGATTGCTGATCTCCAGCACCAGTAATTACTAATGTTTTTTTATCAAAGTCTGTTTCGTCTGTAATAATTTCCCCAATATCGACTCCGCTTTTAACTGGATCTGGCATTTTTTCTAAATCTAATTCCATTTCAGAAGCTAAACTGTCAGAATATCCTAATTTATTAATATCAAATAACATTGTACGTGAAGCATTAGAAAAATCAGTAATATACTGTCCGGTTAATTTGCAAATAATAAAATCAGAGACTAGTAAAAACTTATGAGTTTTTTGATAAATTTCTGGCTTATTATCCTTAAACCATAATATTTTTGTAGCTGAAAAGTAAGGATCGATTGTTAAACCTGTTGTTTTATATATTTTATCAATTCCAATTTTATTTTTAATAAATTCTACTTGATCTATTGTGCGTCTATCTTGCCACACTAACGCATTATGAAGAGGATTACCTTCTTTATCCACTGGAACGATAGTTTCACGTTGATTTGTAACACTAAGACTTACGATTTCGGTTTTATCAATTCCGCTTTTTTTAATTGCGGCTCCAATAGTCTTTTTAATTGATTCCCACCATACATTCGCATCTTGTTCTACATATGAAGGTGTTGGATAAAAACTTTCCCATTCTTGGTAATCGCTTGCGATTATAACACCCCCCAAATCAAAAATATATGTTCTACATCCAGTTGTTCCTAAATCTAAGGCGGCAACAAACATTTAGTTAATCTCTTTAATGTAATTGCGTTTATAATTATGATTTATATTCTAGTTATAAGTTATAATATCATATTATTTTATAAAAATTCTTATTACTATTTTTAAAAAATTATCTAGATGAGAAGGATTTTTTCTTTTTTTGGAATAGATAAACATAAAATTAATAGATCTTTTTTCTATTAATTATCATTTCTTATATATTT
>SDNM01000219.1 GCA_004524385.1 Promethearchaeota archaeon | reverse complement strand
TAATTTTATTTTTCTTTTTCTTAATGATTTCTTATTAGTTATTCTATATTTAGAGTAATTCTAATAAATATCAAAGAATTCTAGTCAAATTGAAAGATTTTTTTTTCTAAGATTTAAACTAAAGATGACTCTTAAAATTTATTTCGCTTCATTTAAAAATAAAATTGATATTTATAAAGCATTAAGTAATTATTCCAACGAACTTGAGCAGTTTCAGGAAAATCCAAATGGTGAAATTGCATCAGAGAAATTTTTTGATTATTATTGGACAGAATCACAAAGATTTCCTATTGTTGCATATAATAATGATGAGTTGATTGGCTTTTGTTTACTTAGAAGTGAGGAAAACCATTATAGCATAGCTGAATTTTATATCAAACCTAAGTTTAGATGTCTCGGCTATGGTAAAAAACTATTGAATTTTACAATAAAGTTTTGCAATAAACAGGGAATTCATTCTTCTATTATTGCAAAATCACTTGTAAAAAATGTAGGAGCAAATATCTTTTGGATTAATAATGGATTTATAAGATTAAAAGAAATTGTTTTTGAAAATGAGAGATATAATTGTAATTTAAAAGAATTACGGTAAAAATGAATGATTTTAGTAAACATTAAAGAATAAAATCTATTGAATATTTATATAAAAAAAAACATTAAATGTGAAATTAAAATGACGGATTTTGAACCCAAAATTGTAAGCAAAGAAGAATTGAGTAGAATTTCTGCGGAAGTAAATCCAGAAGAATTATTATTATTTGATAATCATTGTTTAAGTGCCCATTATGAAGATAAAGTATTAATTGAAGCTAAAGAGCCAGGATCTCCTTGGGTGGTAACGAAAGATATTAAAACCGGAGAGAGAACAGAGATTATCGATTGCACCTCCCAAAATTGGACTTTAGCATTAGGATTTGCCCATCCTGATGTGAATTATGCCGTTGCGGAACAAATGAAAAGAATTACTCATGTAAAATCGAGTGTTGTTTCTCCAGCACGGGCTAAATTTGTAAATAAATTAGCTGAATTGGCTCCAGGAAGATTGAAAGATGGCAGAGTCCATATCAATAATTCGGGTGGCAGTTTAGCTATTGAAGCTGCGATAAAGCTTGCTCTGGTAGCACGTAAAGATGCTGATCAATTTTTAGTTTTTCGGGGGGGATACCACGGGAATACATTAGCGATGCTAACCGCATCTCAACCTATCCATACTATAACGAGATTTCGCCCATTCGGAGTAGATAGGTTCGTTCGTTGCCCGCAACCATACTGTTACCGTTGTATGTGGAATTATAAAAATGGATTATACGGTCAAAAAGATCCCCAATGCAATCTAGAGTGTTTCGAATTAATTAAGGAATATTTAACGGGATTAAGCTCAGCAAAACTTGCTGGGGTGATATTGGAGGTTTGGCAGGCTGCAGGTGGACATATTCCTTTTCCTCCAGAGGTTCTTGTTAAATTAAGAGAAGTGTGCAATCAAGAAAAAATTCTCATTATCTATGATGAGTCTCAAACAGGTGTATGGAGAACAGGAAAATATTTCACTCTCACAGAAAAGTATGAGAAAGAATTAGGATTAGACCTATCCCCAGATATTATGTGTTTCACAAAAGCCATCGGTGGAGGTTTTCCATTGGGGGCGATGATTGCATCTCCAAAAATTAGAAAACGATTTACTCCATCAGAAGATCACACTACATTTTCTAGCACGCCTATAGGTTTAACAGCTGGGCTGGCAGCCTTTAAAGTCATTGAAAAAGGGAAATTTAATGAAAATTGTGAAGAAAGGGGCAAACAAATCACGAAAAGATTAAAAGAGCTTCAAGAAAAGTATGAAGTCATTGGCGATATTCGTGGTCCAGGACTCTTTATCGGAATTGAGTTAGTTGAAAATAAAGAATCCAGAGAGCCACATAAAGGACTACTGAATGAAATGCTCATAGAGGCAGTAAGACAGAATATTTTCTTTGGACCTAGCATGCCATACGTAAGCGGAACGGGAAATATGTCGATGTATAATTTAATTAAAATTAAACCTCCACTGATAATTACAGAAGAAGAAGCAGATTATATCTGTGATAAATTTGAAAGCGTGCTGAAAGAGTCGTTAAATAATATAAATAAGAAATAAACTAATATTCTTTTATAGTTTATTTATAGAAATCGTTATGCCTCCGTCTTTTAATATTCAAACTTTTCATTTTGAAGATTAAAAGCTCTTGCAGTAGAATAGAGCATTTCTATGTTTTCAATAGGATGCCATGCCATTATGTCAGTACAAGGTCCAAAGACTAAATTATTAGTTGGAGCAACTGCTTTGATAATCCGTTCACATTCAATTCGAACTTCTTCTGGAGTTCCTCTCCATAATAACACGGATACATCAATATTACCATTCCAAGCAATCTTATCTCCAAACTGTTCATTCAAAGCAATAAGATCTACTCCTGCAGCAGGTTCAAGACATTGAAGCAGATCTAAACCCATTTCGATATAGCATGGTATTAGTTTATCAATTTTTCCATCGGTATGAATCATTGTTCGCCCGCCCCGTTTATGAATCATGTTATAAAGAGATTTATAAAGTGGTAAATAATGCTTTCGGAATTGTTCAGGTGAGATCATTAATCGTCCTTTTTGAGCTATATCATCAGTGAATGCGATAACCATCTCGGAGTCGATATCAAGCAGTCGCTTACAGATCTCAATATTTACTTTATGCAATTCATGAATTGTCTTTTTTAATAAGCCTGTTGGTTTTCTAAGTTCTTTAGCGAACGTAACATATCCTAAGTTTAACCAATTTCCTTCATGGAGTCCATATATAATAGGAAAAACATATATGTTGTCTTCTTTTATTACCTTTTCATTGTAAAACCTTTCAAAGCGATCAAAAGCTTCTTGTGGAGGGGGAATTCTTGGAGGAAATTGTTCCTCACGAATCTCGAGTGATGTCCAAGCACCATCAATATAGAAATATCTACCATCAGATGCTCTTTTATAAACAAGACCATCTGGTTGGATTATTGCTCCATCAGTTCTTATAGTGGGTTTAAATTTAAACTCATGAGTATCCATCATATTCGTTAAAGTTGGATCCGTTGTAGCATCTATTCCTAAAGCTACCAGAACGGTTTGATCCTGTCCAAATCTAACTCTTTTATATTTTTTCCCCCGTAAACGTTCCCTTTTATAATTTTTTATAAATCCTGATTCTGCCTTAAATGCGTAAGTAGGTAATTTATCAGCTACTTCATGATTTATAGCATAGAGGAATCGTTCCTTATGAGTTAGTTTTCTAGTCATTTAATTACAAATAAGAATTAAACTAATCTTTTTTTATAGTTTATTCACAGAAATAGTAAGCCCTCCGTCAATGACAATATTCTCACCAGTAATATAATCAGCTGCGGGTGAGGCTAAAAATAATGCGACATCAGCAACCCATTTTGCATCACCAATCTTGTCTATTGGAAGTTTAACGCCTCTTGTATCTAAGAATTGTCGTATTAATTTAGGATCGTTTTTATAAATTGGTGTTAAGAACACTCCAGGGGATATTGCATTTACAGTAATATCGCTTGGGCCTAATTCTAACGCCCAGAGTTTTGTAAAAGCAATAAGTGTTGCCTTACTTGCGCTGTATATGCCTAATAAAGGATTAATACCATTTTGAGTTCCAGCACAGGATGCAATATTAATAATTTTAGCCCGAACAGGTTTAAATTGCCTTTGTCCTTTCATTTTTCGAAAGAGCGCCTTTGCACAATTCCAAGCGCCTTTCACATTAACAGCCATAACTTTATCATATATTTCTTCTTTTGCTTTTAATGAAGCATACAATCCACCATCAATCCCTGCATTATTTACTAATAGGAATACATTATCAAACGTTTCAAAAACTTCTTTGGTCATTGCTTTAACCTCTTCTGAATTTGAGATATCGGCTTTAGCGAGT
>SDNM01000218.1 GCA_004524385.1 Promethearchaeota archaeon | reverse complement strand
GTGCTAATATCGTTTTTTGCCAAAAAGGAGTTGATGATAAGGCACAAAACTTCTTAGCAAAAGATGGTATTATGACAGTCCGAAGAGTAAAGCGTTCTGATATGGAAAAATTAGCAAGAGCAACTAACGCAAAAATTATTAACAATATTTTTGATATTACTGCCAATGATCTTGGTTATGCTGGAACAGTAGAAGAAAAGAAAATTGGAGATGATAATATGATTTTTGTATCGGATTGCGCCCATCCTAAAGCAGTCAGCATATTGATTAGAGCTGGAATTGAACATGTTGTCGATGAGGCGGAAAGAATGATAAATGATGCATTATGCGTTATAAAAGCAGCTGTAGAAGTACCATATATTTTGCCAGGTGGTGGTGCATCTGAAATAGAACTTGCAAAACGCTTAAAAACTTATGCTAGATCAATTGGTGGTAGACAACAATTAGCAATAGAAATCTATGCAAATGCCTTAGAGATTATCCCTAAAACTCTTGTAGAGAATGCTGGATACAACCCTGTGGATTTAACTGTTGAATTAAGATCAAAACATGAAGCTGAGGAGGGTTCCTCTTATGGAATAAACATTGATACTGGAAGACCAGATAATATGATACAATTGGGCGTAATTGAACCATTGCTAATTTTATCTCAAGCAATACAATCAGCAACCGAAGTTGCATCAATGATTTTAAAAATTGATGATGTAATTGCTGCTTCTGGCCTCTCAAAGGGTGGCGAAGATTAAAATATTTTTGATTTTTATTTATCTTTTTTTTAATAATTTCTTTTAAAGAACTCATTTCCCCAAGAGAATTTTGAAAGTATTAATTTAGCATAATCATCGAATTTTGTTATAATTAGCGTAGCTGCTATAGCCTCTGCGGAAGTTAATTTTTCCCATTTCCCATAATTAACAGGATTGGCTGCCATTAAACGTGGTAATCTACGTGAGTTTTCTTTGTTAAGGTATTTAATATTTAAGAGTGTCTTCCAAGAGCAATCTATTACAATAAGACCATATTTCAATATTCTTTTTCTATCATTTATTGATACTTCTTTTTTAGAAAACGGATTTAATATTAAAGCATTGTTTAAAGAACCTTTTACCTTATTTATTATCTTCAACAAATTATGTCTTTTCAATTTCAACGCTGTACACTTCTTTTTAGAGCAACCTCCATCTTCATAACGCAAACAATATAATTTAAGGCTAAATTCAGTAGCTTTCGAGTTATTCATTTTAAATCATTAATCAAAAAAAATTATTACAGAACTTTTATATGAATAAAGAGTTTAAGCTGAAATAAAAATCAGATTTATTCGTATTTCGAACTAGTAAGAACATTAACAGCTTTGATAAAGTTTTCTGTTATTTGCTCAGAACCAATAATTTCCAATATAGAATTAATAATATTTCTAGATTCTCCCATTACTGGAATTCCTCCATAAGTTAACTTAAACAACCCTATAAATGAAACTTCTTCTATGTTTGATGTTCCCTTTACGCTTGAAAATTTTAGCTTTCCAGAGGGACAAGTTATTAGACCGTAAAAATTATCAGGATCTTGTCCAGAAATTGCTATATAACATAATAGTTCTCCAATGGAACTCCCCTCTGATTCTTCTTTCATTTTTTGAAAGGCAACATTAGCACTGGCTGAAAAAGCTTCGATAGATACTGGTAAATTTTGTCCGCTAACCTCTCGTGCGTCGATCGTTAATCCAGAGGGAACAACTAAACTGTATCTTATAAAAATTGGATTTTGAATAGAATCTAAAACTATGCTTATAAACGGTAATAGGTTCGTTTTATCAAAATTTTCTGGAGTATAAGATACAAATGGAACTTCAGTTCCCATACCAAATAGATAAATAGCACTTCGAATTTTGTTAGAAAAATCTTCAAGTTCTGCTTTCGAGGCTTCATCACTTCCAAAAAATTCCCCTAATTTCTGTTTTAAATAATACATCGAACTCGCTAAGTTATCTGCATCTAAAGGCCACTCTTTATGATAATCATGAACTATTGTTAAAAGAGTGTCATTAATTCTTATTGTAATTAAGCACACTTTATCAAAATATGAAAAAGAAATTACTTGATCTTTGATATTGAGATCATCCCAATTTTCTGCACTAGCAGAAAAAGCTGCAGCCGCAAGGCTTGTAATTTCGTTGGGATTTATTTCTATTTTACTCTTTCGTCCTATTTTTGCTATAGAAAGACCATTTTGATCACAAAGTATTATTAAGACAGTTCCTGAAGAAGCCCGTAAAATGGAAGTTAAATGTTTTATTAAAGATTCTCTTACGCTCATTAAAAAGACCTAAGTGATTTTTCTTTAGTTTATAAGATGTTTCAATTGCTGTTACATCTATATAATTCTATGATATTTTTATTTTTAATTTCAATTTTATTATATGTTTTCTATAAAATTATTCACTAATAAATTTGAATAATTAAATAAAAAAATTATTAATTTTTGAGCATTTTATGTTATTTATTAAGATCTCAATTATTTCCTAAAAATAAGCGGGAATTGCCAAGTCTGGTTAAAGATCTTTGACCAAAATTAAAGTCAAGACCGAATAAAGGTGCGTTATTGATTAAAGGCGCATTGAAAGCGCTGGACTTAGAATCCAGTCTCGTAGGAGTTCGGGAGTTCAAATCTCCCTTCCCGCATTTTTTTCATTTTTATTTTTTATTATTAAAAGAAAAATTTTAATGTTTAGTTTGATTACAAAGTTCACATTATATGATAGTTTAAGACTTCCATAAACTATTTAATTTAGAATTTAAACATGCTTCTGTAGTGTAGTTCGGCCAAGAATTAAGAAGAATTACTTTCTTGGATTGGCAACATTGCGGGCTTTCACCCCGCCGACTAGTAGAGGCTCTACGCATCGACTCGGCAACCGGGTTCGAATCCCGGCAGAAGCACTAATATATTGGAAAACCGCGCCTCTGTAGCTCAGTTAGGTAGAGCGCCGACTCAAAAGTGTGCCTAAAGCACCCGGCTTTCGTATCTGATTATCCAGTACGACCGGAAGTTAACCGGGCGGTCGCATGTTCGATATTATGTTTAATCTCCGAGCACAACGAAAACCATGCCAGAGGCGCTTTTCTCTTATTTTTCCTTAAATTAAAAATACAAAGAAATTATTTAAATAAAAAAAGAAATAAATTCCAAATTGAAGAAAATGAGATTTTTATAAAATATTAAAGAAAGATTGGTTGTTGATTTATTTTTCCCCGTCTAGAGAAGCATAATAAATAAGCCATTTTGCCATTGCTTGAAATGATTCATTTATGTTGATATCCTCTTTTGAAGAACAAAAGACGCATTGGTTACATTTTGCTTTTTCAGCATAATCATTTGCCATATCTAAATCAGTTTCATGATTAGGCAAATCCCATTTCATTCCCATAAGGATAATTGGGATAAAACCTGCTTTTTTGCGGATTATCTTCAACCATTCAGGAATTTGACGAAATGTATCATAATCACTAATGTCGAAACAAATAAATGCACCACTGGCTCCTTTACAATAATCAGGTAATAACTCACGAAATCTGCGTTCTCCAGCAAAGTCCCAGAGTTGCATTTTAATAGATTCTCCCGTATCAAGAGTCTCAGATTTAGTGTGAAAAGCTGCGCCAATTGTCATTTTATATCCTTCTTCAAATTTTCCCGTACAATAACGATTTACCATCGCAGTTTTACCTACACCACCAGCACCAGCAATGACTACTTTAAAAATCCAGGAGCTTGCCATAAAAGTCATCTTTTAATTTATAAATAAACTAAATTCTTAAATAAAAAATATTAAAATTTATTTTTATAATAATTCATTGTTGAAAGTTTTTAAATAATCTATTAAAGCATTTTTTAATTAAAAAACCTATTAATTTAAAATTCATTTTTCTCTCAATTAATAAAAATTGCACTCAGAGTGAAAGGTTTTTATAAGATTTT
>SDNM01000217.1 GCA_004524385.1 Promethearchaeota archaeon | reverse complement strand
GATATTAAAGGGTTCTGAATTTCACCATATCGTGAAAAATGTGCAACAACAAGATAAAAAGGAAGCTTTGAAAATGCTCGAAGACAAATTGGAGGAAATTAAAACTAGAACTCCATTTACAAATAAAAATCTTAAAAAAATCTTTTTAACTGGCTCTGTAATTGCCGATACTGAGTTTATTAAATTTTTAGAATCTCTTGGGTATCATATTGTAAACGATGACCTATGCATTGGTACGAGATATTTCTGGAATAAAGTTGATGAAACTGAAAAACCAATTAAAGCTCTGGCCAAGTATCACTTAAGCAAGCCAATTTATTCTACAAAAGTACCGTCTCAAAAAAGATTTGATTTTGTTAAAGATTTAGTCGAAAAAGATAACTTTGATGGAGTTGTAAACATAGCTCAAAAATTTTGCGAACCAATATTATACGACCATCCTTTTATGTCTAAAAAATTTAAGGAACTTAAAAATCCAATTCCATATCTATTTATTGAGATGGAATACAATCGCGAATCTTATAAACAATTGGCGACAAGATTTGAAGCCTTTGCTGAAATAATTTAAGAGGTGTTTATGATGTCAAAAGCATATGTAAAAAAATCTAAATTGTTAAAAGCTACATTAGGATTAAAAAATATAATGGGACGACATTTTCTGGCAATTGAGCAAGCTTTTAGAGATGGAACACCAACGGCTTGGGCGACATCAGGAACTCCTGTTGAGCTATTATATGCAATGGATGTTCAACCAATGCTTCCAGAAAATTCAGCAACAATCTCAGCTGCACGAAAACACTCGCAAAACTTTATTGAAATAGCTGAGGATCAAGGATTTTCTTACGATTTATGTTCTTATTTTAAAACTAATATTGGAGCCGTGGAAAGTAATGTGGATGTGACCATAGGTGGAATAAAAAAACCTACTTTTATGTTGTCCAGTGATGTTATTTGTGATACACACGTAAATTGGTTTCAAGTACAAGCAGAAAGAATGAATGTGCCTCATTTTACTATTGATGTCCCTCATGTAGTAAGTAATACGAATAATAGACAATATAATTATTTTAAAAAATACGTAGCAGAACAGGTCTGGGAACTTTTAGATTTTATTCAAGAAGTAACAGGGCATGAAATGGATATGGAGAGATCCAAAGAAGTTGCCAAGAATTCGTACGATTTAAGTATGGTTTGGCAAGATATCTACGAATTAAGAAAAAATATACCATGTCCCATATCTACCAAAGATACTTTTGGCGGTTTGTTTCCGTTATTTACAATGCCAGGATTGAAGGCTCCTATTAAATTATATAAAAGGATGTACCGAGAGGCAAAAGCTCGTGTTGATGCTGGGGTTGGTGCTCTGGAACAGGAAAACTACAGACTTATGTTTGAGGGCATCCCCTTCTGGTACAACTTAAAATATTTTGCCATGCTTGAAAAATATGGGGCCATCATTGTATATGAACCTTATACTTATGCTTTTAGTAAATTTATGAACCCAAATGTTACTAAAGATATGTTACTAAACAAACCAATTGAAGCTATGTCGGAATTAATGCTTAGTTTCTGGTACATATTCGACCTGGAAAAGCGTATTAAAAAATTCAAAGAAACTGTTGAAGAATGGAAAATTGATGGCGTTCTTCTGCACAATAATATGTCCTGCAGACCTAATGCGTGTGGACTATATGACTTGAAAAGACGATTAAGCGACGATTATGACATTCCTTGCCTTATCATAACAAGTGATATGAATGACCCTAGAAAGATGAATGAAACTCAAGTTTCAAATCAGATCGAAAGTTTTATTGAAATACTTCGTGAAAGAAAGAAAAAATAAGGATCATTTTTTTTCATCCTATTTTTATTTAACAAGTTCAAAAAACCAGCAGAGTTCTTTCAAATATAAATAAATTTATCTTATTCTTCTTAAGAATGAATTCAGTTTATTTATTTGCCTTCACCTAGTTTTGAAGTAAAAAAGAAATGGAGATACCAATCTACATATCCCAAATTAAAAAAATTACGGGAGATAATTAATCAACAATTACAGGAATATTCAAGATCTGGGAAAAGATTATACCAAACATTCGAGGCAGGATTAAATGCTGGTATAAATTCGACTACAACTATGAAAAAGTATTCAATTCATATTTTAACAAATATTTTTCGCTCACATATTAAAGCTAACGTCATCTACGATATGATATTTGGTAAAGCAATAACATCATATCATGATCTAGATAGAAAATGTAAAAAAGCAGGTCTAAACCTAAAAACTACACCAACTAAGTGGTTTGAACTCTTAAAGTTAAGAAAAACTAAATCAATTCAAGACTTTAAAATTAAGGTGAAATATAAATGTGGTCATGAAAATAAAAAAGCAATTCAAAATATAGGTAAAAGAGGGTGCAATATTTGCAGATTAGATAATGCTTTAAATAATTTAAAAGAAGCTATTAACTTTGATGACGTTTTAGAATTAAGCAAATCTAGAAATCTTAAATTATTATCATCAGAAAGTGAATTTAAACAAGCCAAGAAGAATGCAAAAAGAAAATCGGGTAAAAATACTGATGCTGAATTAAGATGGAAATGTAAAAGATGTGGAGAAAAATTCCTAAAAAGATACTCTTATATTGCTTATAAAGATTCTGCTTGTCCAAACTGTAATATTTTCAAAAATCAGTTAATAACTCAAAAAATCTGCCTATATATTTTCAGTGATTACTTAGTCTCGGAAAATTTCATTACTGAACAACCCTTATACAAGATATTTGCAGATGTAAAACTACCAAAGATTCTGTCTCATTTCAATGTTCATGTAGATCTTTTTGCGATATTAAAAATACATAATCGTTTGATAAGGCTAGCGATTGAATATCAAGGTTCCCAGCATGAAAACTCAAATGAGGGGTGGCTCGCTTTTTTAGGAATAACACATGGAAAAGGGTCATATTTTGATTGGAGAAAATTAATAAGAAGAGATAAAGAAAAAGTTTTATTATTTGAACAATATAACAGAAAGGATTATTATTTAATTGTAGTTCCTTATCATATAAAAAAAGATGAGAGGTTTCAATATATTATTAAAGAATTTACAAATCAAACTGGGATTAAAATCAAAAAACAAAAAATATCTTGGAGAGCCTTGTATTATAATGATGGAATACTCAAATTTATATAACAAATAAAATTGAAAGTTTTATTGAAATTTTAAGTAAGCGGAAAAAAGATAATATTCAATTTGTATGCTTAAATAATAAAAAAAAATTTTCCAAGAAAGCTTATAATAAAAATCTACCACAATTTGAACAAGTTTTTGTTGTTAAATTGTTTAATTGTCCACAAGATTTACAAATTCTCTGCTCTAAAAATCTTATAGCTAATGCGGAATTAATTTCGCTATTGTTCTGATCAAGTAAGTTTAATATGTATGCTTTCATTTGACTATTGTGTGGTTCAGGTACCCCGTCTTTTAAGCAATTAATCATTAAATTCAAAGCTTCTCTATTATTTCCACTATCTAATAAATCTTTAATAGATCTTGTTTCCAACAATTTTTTCTTGAGGGTTTTGGAAAACTTAGATTTAGGTGGAGGTAAATTATTAAACATATAATCTTTTATTCGTAATTTGATCTCATTTTGATTTTCTAGATTTGATGTTAATGTAGATGGAGGCCTCTCAACTCTTTCATTATAAAAAAATTTTTTTCTTGGAGTATCCTCTTTAATGATGGGTTTTTTTGACCCTCTTTTTTTAACTAAAATAATTATAGTTGTGGTAGCGAGAATACTGGCAGCTAATATTATTAATATTATAATCATATTTATAAAATTTTGATTAACATAAGATTTTTTGCTGTCATCATCATCATCATCACCACCACCAGCTATTTCTGGGATTGTAAAAGTGAACGTATTAGACCAATTACTTTTCACTAAACCATAATTAGCACGAACACGCCAATAATATTG
>SDNM01000216.1 GCA_004524385.1 Promethearchaeota archaeon | reverse complement strand
TTAACCTCTTCGGAATTTGAGATATCGGCTTTAGCGAGTAGAATTTCAACATTATGATCTTTTAAAATGAGATCTCGGGTTTCTTTAAGACCATTTATATTAATGTCGTTGATAACCAAATCTGCTCCTTTATCTGCGAAGGCGATTGCCATCTCTCGACCAAATCCACTCCCAGAACCAGTAATTAAAGCAACCTTTCCTTCCAAAAATTTATTTTTTGTCATTTTAATTTCACTTTTTAATATATTAAATTAAAAAAAAAATATTGTGTTTTAATTAAGAATTATCCAAATAAGCCTTTATTTTTTTTATAAAAGCCAACTATTTTCATTGCTGGTGGCGATCTCTCAAAAGCAATATCTACATCAATAACAGTTGGTTTCTTTGATTCAATGGCTCGTTGTATAGCTGGCTTAATGTCTTCCGGATTTTCTATTTTTTCTCCGTGACAACCAAAACTTTTTGCAATTTCAGCGTAATTTATTGCTGGGAGATCAACATCACAGTATCTTTTCTCTAAATTTGTTTTTTGATTGTTCTTTATCATCCCCCAACAGCTATTATTTGCAATAACGATGATAATAGGTAAATTTAATCTAACTGCGGTTTCTAATTCTTGTACATTAAACATAAAACTACCATCACCACTTAAGCAAATTACAAATTTATCAGGTTTAGCCATTTTAACGCCAATTGCATAAGGAATTCCTACTCCTAAATGCCCCATTGATATTGGGTAAAAAGTAGATCTTGGAGGGCGTGGTTTATGATTGATAAATTTATAAGAAAAAACCACAATATCTCCTCCATCAAGTACAATCTGTGCATCTTCGGGGATAAAATCAAACACTTCATAAACTAGTCTTTCAGGACTCATAGGTATTTTTTTAGAATCCCGTATTTTACGATTTAATTGAGCATCTTGAGTTCGAATTTCTTGTAAATAAGTATTCCATTCGGACCATTCTGTTATTTTTTCTTTAGGGAGGTTTCTTTCCATTTCATTTAATAATTGCTCGATAACTACTTTGCAATCTCCGATAATACTTACTTCAATAGGTCTATTTTTGCCTATTTCATTAGGATCAATATCTACCTGAATAAGTTTTTGATCTTGATTCCAAAGAGGGGATGCCCCATAATATATAGAGTAATCCCATTTACAACCAAGCGATAAAACGACATCTGCTTCAGATGCGGCACTTCGATAAGCGTTCGAGATTAAAAATGAGTCTAAAAAGGTTTTTTTATCGCTACTAATTGAACCTATACCATTTATTGTTGTTCCACAAGGAATCATATAGGTTTCTGAAAATTTAGTTAATTCCTCTGACGCTTCTGAAGCAATCAAACCACCACCCGCAACTATTAGAGGTTTCTGTGCTGTGTTTAAAACTTCAACAGCTTTTTTAATTTCTTCAGGGTTTCCATATGGTCTACCAATAGGGCGATATTGTTTTGGATCTAATATTTTTTTAACATCTTCTTCTGTAGCAGCTCTTACAAGAGCAGTTTCCCTAATGTCAAGATATACAGGAGCCCTTCTTCCGGATAAAGCAGTTTTTATAGCTTTCTGAACTGCACGAGGGATTTCATTAGGTTCCTCAACTTGAATTTGAGCTTTTGTGATTGGTTTCATAAGAGATATTTGATCAATACCTCCCTGTAAGATACCGGTATCTTCAAACATTCGGCCTATCTGTGCCCCAATCACCAACATAGGAATAGAATCTGCGTTAGCGGCAGCTACAGCGGGGACTAAATGGGTCACACCGGGTCCAAGTGTTCCAATACAAACTCCAATTTCACCTGTTGCTCTAGCCCAAGCATCAGCTGCATGTCCTCCCGCTTGTTCATGGCGGACCATCACTGTGTCGATTCCTTCTTCACGACCCCACCGTTCTATTGCGTCGTAAATTCTAAGCAATTCTCCTCCTACAATACCAAAAATTTTAGTTATACCTTCTTTTACTAAGCACTTAACTAATAAATCTCCGCCGTCCATCTTTTGTTTAGACATATAAAAGAATTATCTCAAATTTAAAATAAAGTTTTTTACTATCAATAATAAAAAGAAGTTATAATTAGTTAAAACTCGAGGATTTCAACATAATATCCTAAATAGTCTATTGTATCTAAATAAGAAAAGGTAAGTTTGCCTAATTTACCAACTTGGATTACATCAATGTTAAATTTATTTTTAAACTGTTCAATTAATTTGTCTGCCTCTTTTGTATATATTCCTAGATGATGTAAACCTTCCTTTCCTTCTTTAAGAAATTCAGAATATAAATTTGGGCCGGTTGCTTCAAGGACTTCTACAATTTCAAACTGTTTCCCGCCGAAATGTTGCATTATCTTGAGCATTTTAAATGTGGCCTCTTTACCTTTATATAATACGGTTGCATCTTGTTCAACAATGTTAATCTGTCCTTTGAAATTGAATAATTCTCTGTAAAGTTTCGCTGCTTTTTCAATATCTCTAACAACTATACCTATTTGGTCGAATTTATCAATTTGTATTGAAATCACCTTTATTTTTTATTAGAAAACTTTTGGATTGAATTCTAATTTTGCGGTAGGAGTTTTTAATTTAAATTTTTGCTTTAATATCATATTTTTCAATTCTTCGGCTAATTTTATAGCGCCGTGTCTGTCTGATTGTCTTAATACTATTGGAATGTCTTTTCCCTCGAATTTTATCGTTTTTAAATCTACTTCGAACGCATCTTTGGGACATACTACAACACAAGTTCCACAATTAAAGCATCTACTTCTATTTATCCCATTTTTCATATCGAAAGCATTAGTAGGACATTTAGCATCAACTGGACATTCCTCACAATCCACACATTTTTTAGGATCAAATTTTACTTTGAAATTATTATCCCAAACGTCACCATAAGTAATTTTACCCATTTTGGATCTGCCTACGACATTTAACAAGGTTAACGGAACATCTTTATCTGATTTATTAATGTTATTGAATATGTTTTCATTTAATATAGGGATCGGTGCTGCGATGCTACAGATATTTTCTAATCCGAATGATGTTTGAAAGGCACCCATATATTCTGATTTCATTCCTTTAAAATCCGCAATTGTTTGCATGTTTGGTTTTAATCTGTCATTTCTCGTACCAGGACCATAAATATATCCAATCCCGCCATTTACTAAGATTTGAGTTCCGACACCAAACACTTCAGCTTTAGGATCATTTTGAAAGGGATTTAATGCTCCACAACCCGAAAATGTAACTTGACTATTATTTCCTTCAAAAGGAAGTACAGAAAAAATAGTCTCTACACTCTCGTTTGTAGGATTTATCATAGCAAAATAATTTTTAATTGCTTGTCTAGTTCCCATCATTCTTGCAAACTGCATATCATCTAAAGTAATATCTTTTTCAATTGTATTTCCTTCAATACTTTTTGCTACGATGTTTATAGTTTTTCCTTCCACTAAATCTCTAAAAAGTGTACCTCCAGAGTATTCTTCTCTCGTATTACTCAATGTAGTACCATATAAGATTAAATCCACAATACCAAGAAACTCATTTGGGCACGGTCCTGGAAATGCGGCAACTCCATTAAGAGAAACTTCAATAAACTTTCTTATTTTCTTAGGAGCAGATAATCTGAAGGAAAAAATACCTGCAATTCCACTCATAAGTGCTTTAGTGGCAGTTGTAACAACATCAACATCATCAAATTGAACTTTTTCACCATCACTTAGACGATCTATTAAATCTTGAACAGTTAATACGGTAGCAGTACCTTTTTTAATTTTTTCATTTATTTCTGGGAGCGTTCTTTTCTTAGCCACAAAAAACACTTAAATTTTCTAAAATAATATCATTTTTAATATTTAATCAATATTAAAATTTTTTTATAGTATTTAAAATTACAAAACTTAAAGCATAAGATTAAAGAAAATTCAGCTTTTAGAGGTCATTATTTATTTGTCCTATTTTGAATCTAGGTTAAGAG
>SDNM01000215.1 GCA_004524385.1 Promethearchaeota archaeon | reverse complement strand
TGAATTTATATTCTCTTAATTGTTGCTTTTTAGATTTAGTAGCAACATGTATTAAATCATATTTATTAAGTATATGGCGTTCATAATTCCATAATAATGTAGATTTGGATATCAGCTTGCCGAGAAGTGGAAAATACTGCCCAGCGTAAAACTGAAGAGGAGAATTATGAGTCCCCACTAATGCGCGCCCGAGGTACTTTGCCCAGTTTATCGCCATGCTTCCTATCGTAGT
The DNA here is from genome assembly GCA_004524385.1 of Promethearchaeota archaeon. Lineage (GTDB taxonomy): Archaea > Asgardarchaeota > Lokiarchaeia > Sigyniarchaeales > SOKP01 > LW40-45. The sequence continues at coordinate 3,772 of SDNM01000215.1, read as the reverse complement.
GTGAGTATGTATGTGAAAGATATCGAGATAATCGTGAGGGCAAAAGAAAATTTTATGAATAGGGACACAAATTGCAAATTCGGTGCTACCACGGAGTCTTGCACCCCCAAGATCGTTAAGATATAAATTCTTAGGTGTTTCATAACCGTTGCTTATTTTAGGAGCAAAAACATGAATGTTATGTCCAGTTTTAGCAAGTGCCTCTGATAAAAATCTCACAGCATGAGCAGTACCATTTGTTTGTGAATACATCGCGCTAAAAAATCCGATATCAAGCACGTTTTTAGCCATATGAGCACCAAAATATGAAAAATAAAAACATAATTATTAGGTTGGTAATAATTTTATCTAGACAATCATTTAATTTAATAGTTTGCCATTTATTAAAAAACAGTCATTTTTTTCATAAATTGGGTATGATTAGTAAATAAGATTGATTATCTTCTATTAAATAAAGTATAGAATAGTAAAAAAAATATGAGTTCCTATCATTGGGATTTAAACATTTTTTCAACTAAAAATTTAATAAAAAATTGAAATAAAGTATAATCAAAAAATTTTTTTGACTTCTTAAATTATGTAATTTACAAATCGAGAGTGTATGAAATATGGAAGATGAAAAGAAAATAATTGAAGATATAATAAATCAAAGAAGATTACCTTATTCTATTCAGATTGTAAAGGTTGAAGGAGATAACTATACAATAACTAATAATTTTGGGAGCACAATTGTATATATAAAGAAAGGAGAGAATTATTTTTTAGAAGAAGAATTAAAATAAAGCTTATTATTTATTTTTGATTCATAAATAAGATTTATTCCTATTAACTCTTTTATGAATTGAATTCAGAACTTTTATACAGATTTATGAGCATTTTTTTTAAATATTATATTAATAAAATAAATTAGATAAGAATTTAAGACTAAAGTTTTTTATTTTAAATAAGTAAATTTTTTTTTTTTTAAGATAAATAAAAATGCGACGCCGTCGAGTAAGGTCAGATAATACAGATAGTAAAAAGTACGAAAAATTTCGATCTGTTGTTGATGATAATACTTCTCTTTCAATATATAATAAGGGCGGAGAACGTTCATTTGTTGTAATTCGTAAAGACTTGGTAAAAGATTATGAGATTGAAGTACAACCTTCTGAAGCTCCAATTTTAAATAAAGTATTAACCGAACCAGAACCTTATGAAAGTTCCTGTGCTGATATTAAAATTTTAGAAGATGCCGTGTTTCCTGTAAACGAGGCAATTAAAAATGTATTTGGTGACACAAAGGATCTTAAATTGCATAGAATTAAATTGGCTATTGGTGGAAGTAATACCGATTATGTTACAGTAGAGGAACAAGATTTAAGAAAATTCGATGTAAAACCTACTCTTGATGGATTAATGGATTTTATTAAAGAAAATCGCGAAAGTATCTTAGGATTCTTGGATCGGGAATATATTAACGAAGAAGGCAATCTTATCTACCTAGATTGTATAAAAAAAAGTGTTTCAGATAATATTTTTTCAATTAAGTTAAAGATTTTAGCTTCAATGCATCAAAGGGGCTTTTTCCTTCAACAGGAGCATAAATACTATGGAGTTCAACTTTATATTATTATTGAATCAAGAAAAACTGATGACGATAGATTATTGGAGTTTTTAAAAGAACTTGGAATCGATTGGGAATTAATATTTTTTAGAAGACGATTAGCTATCCATGATTGGACAGAAATTGAGTGTGAAAGAAATTCTGAAAATTTAAGGAGCTATTTACGCTCTAAGCATGAAACTTTAAATTATTTTGACGTAAATAATATTACTCGATTAGTGATTAAAAATCAATTACCTTTCATTGTAGCCGATAAAATGGCTTCCTTGTTATATCAAATGAAGGAAGAGCGAGCGGTTCAACTTCAAGAAGATGGATATTCAGTAACGCTAAAAAAAGCTGAAATTGTGGCAGCAGCTAAACTTGCATGTGCTTATTTAGGAATTCAAGCGGAGATACAATATGATAGAGATATTTCTATGGAGGATGTTTTAAAATACGAGGAAGAACTCTCTAATATGTAAATCCTCTTTTTCTAAAATACGGAAAGAATATATTAAAAAAAAAATCGGATTGTAGAAAAGAAAAATAATATTTAACTTAATCCGTAAGATTGCTTTAATAACTCGTGATTTTTTTCTCCTACAGTTATAGAATTTCCAGTTTTTATATTTTTTACCTTATATATTGCTGGAGCAAATAATCCCGGATCAATTTTATAAAAATCATAATTAGCTTCTTTAAAAATTTTATTGAATGGTTTTCCATAGCTAGATGATTGATTAGCAGGGGCAGCTTTAATCAGTTCAAATAATTCTGCTTCTTTCTCTTTTTCTGCATTAATTGTATAAGAGGTTTCTCCAGCAAAAATAATGGAATCGTTGGTAAGTCCCATTGCTGCGAAATCATCCTTAGCAATAGGAGCTACTGGGGCGGTTCCAAAACCATCCTGGATCACTTCTAAGGGAAAATGCAGCTCATGAAATTTATGTATACCTGTTTCAACTACTCTAGCAGAAACTTGAATAGATCCTGTCAAGCAAGCAGTGGGAGCACAGACAGCATATGTTTTACTGGGATCAACATTACATTTTTCTGTAACTATTGCCATGACTTCATCGTTTGGCATTTTTCTTGTTTCAAAGACAATGATTGCACAATCAGAATCGTCATTATATTTAATCTCTTCAAATAATTTTTCAACTTTCGCCTTTGCTCGTGCTGGTCCCGAACCTAATGATTGAAACACTACTTTCTTCTTTATTTTACCGTCCTTTTCTACTTCTTTTTTTAATTTTACGCTCCAACCGGCTAATTGAGAAGCCATACAGGAAATAATTGGTTCTGATGTAGTTACTTTAACAGAATCTAGTTTATGCCCATCTAAGTCGTAAGAGCCTAATTCTACAGATCCTAAACCCCCCATACAAATCTCAGCGACAATTTTTCCACCAATATTCGAAGCATTTGTGCAATCTATAACTGTAGAACCATTGCTCAATTCGATTACTTCGATATTATAATTCAACTTATTATCTATTAACTTCTTCACTAATTCTAAAGAAAGTTCATTTATCTTCATTTTAATTGCCTAAATTTTTTATTTTTATTCCTTCATAAATAATTTTTGGATTATTAAATATATTTTTATATATATTGTTAAATAAGAAATTAAGGAAGATTTTTAATTCTTTGAAAATGAATGATCCAGCTAAAAAATTAGAAAATTTAACGGTTGATCTTGAGAATGCTAAACGCTTTTTTTTTAAGAATATTGAAAAGATGGATTCAACGGTTCGCGTCTATACCCATATAGACGCGGATGGCATAGCAGCGGGAGCAATTCTTGGAAAAGCGCTTTATAGGGCAAATATTCCTTTTCAAATTACAGTCCTTAGACAATTAGAGAGGGAAGAAATTCTAAAAATAGCAAGTAGTGAATCTAATAATTTCATTATTTTTTCTGATTTTGGGAGTGGTCAATATTTAGAACTTCAGGAAAAATTAATCGAAAATGGTCATTTAGCTCCTTTTTTAATTTTAGATCACCATATTCCTCAAAATATAGCTAATAAGGAAGATTTTGATTCCATAGAAAATATACATATAGAAACAACCCCTTGGCAAATAAATCCATATTTTTATGATATCGACGGGAGTTCAGAGATATCGGGTGCAGGAATTTGTTATTATTTTGCAAAGTGTTTAAACGAAAAAAATTTAGAC
>SDNM01000214.1 GCA_004524385.1 Promethearchaeota archaeon | reverse complement strand
TCAAAAAGTTTAATTCTCTCTTACTATTTCATTTTTCATTCGAATTTTGATTCCTTTTCCTCTTTTTAGTTAAAATTTTTATTATAAAAAGATTTTTTAGAGAATTATAGAAAGTTTAAATTATTTGGATGAGAATTTTTATTTAAATAGAAATAAAGAATGGTTATTAATGTTAGAAAATTCAAAAATAATTATAGATCTTGATGCCTGCACCAAGTGTAAAGCTTGCGTTAATGAATGCCATTATTATCAGATTGATAACGAGACTTTGAAATTAGATGAAGAATTCGAAGAAGGCTGTGAAGAGTGTGGAAAATGCGTAGCAATTTGTCCTGTCAACGCTATAAGTTTAAAGACTCATATAGGAAAGACCCTTAAGGAGGTTCCTACAAAAGAGGATTTACCATCGTTCAATTCTTTGGTAAACCTTTTTCAAACAAGGAGATCAAGAAGACAGTTTAAAAAAACACCAGTTCCAAAAGATATAATCGAGAAAATCTTAGATACTGCTGGTCGATATTCTGCTACTGGACATAATGAGGAAAATGTATATTTTACAATAGTCCAAAATCGTGAAATACTTACTAAACTTTCGGATGAGTGTACAAAACAAACAAAAAATCTTATAGAAAAATTTGAAGATCCTCAAGGTAGAGAATCGTTAAAATCCGTTTTTTCTGAGGATATGATGCAAAAAGCTGAAGAACTAATTCCATCTTTTAAGCGGAAGTTGATCCGAATTAGTCAAGGAGAAGAAGTATGGCGTTGGGATGCCGAGCTTATTGTAATTCATTCTCCAAGAGACTCAGCAACATTAATAGAAAATTGTACATTGGCAGCGGGTCAAATAATGCTAGCAGCAGAGACGTTTGGGTTAGGAACTTGTTCGTTAGGTTATATAACTGCTTTTTTTAATATATTCAGGTCAATTTCTAAGATTGTAAGGATGCCGATAAAACATGTTGTCGGATATACATTAGCAATAGGATACCCTAAAGCACATTATTATAGAATCCCGGCACGCAAGCCTCTTAAGGCAAAATGGTTATAAATTTATTTTCATAATATGAAGCGAAAATGTAAGAATTGCGGAATGATAAGATCTGTAAAAGATCTGGTGTTATTAGAGGATGGGACCTATTTATGTTTTTCGTGCTGGAATGAAACCTTTAAAGAAATAGAATCTCAAACCTAATTTAATGTATTTTAATTCCATAAAGTACGAAAAATTATACTAATATGACCTAATCGTAAGAGAAAAGGTAATCGTATCTTCCAAGATCAAATTTTTCGATTTTGATAATATTATGATTGATTTTCTTTTTCACGCCCACGCAAGGCATTTTAATTACAATCTTAAATTCATCTAAGTAAATGTTATTATAAATTATTTCTTCATATTTATCAAAATCTATAAATTTACTAGTTGTTAATTTATCTTTTTCTAAAACTGAATATGACAATTCTGCACCTCGGTTTTTCTTATGAGATAATGGGGAAATTTACCTTTTAAATTCATCTGTTATAAATTATAAATTATGTTCTTTATAAGATATGATAGAGGGGTAATTTTTTCCCAATTCCATCTCTTAACTGGAAACAAAAATAAATAATAAACTACCTATTTATATGTTTCGGTCATTTATTTAAACGGTATATTTTGTATATAATAATATATTTTTAAAGGAAATCTTAAAAATACCTCTAAATTTATCCGAATTTTATAATAAAAACCAGATTAAATTTTAATACCTACGGTATATTTAAAAAAATTATAGCTTATTATTAATGAATTAATATTAAAGAGTTAATTTAAAATGAAAAATTCCAAGGATATTTCTTCAATGAATCAAGAAGTTTTAAAATCCTATTTAGAAAGCAATGTTATTAAAAGTGCTATAAAGTTAAAAGGTAAATTTGCGCCGTTCTCTGAACCAGTAGATAAAATTCCAAAAACCTTGCAAATAAAGCGAATTTACAATTTAAAAGAACAATTGAAAAACTTTTTTTTAATTATTGTAAAAAATTATTCAAATTCAAATCAACCAAAAGTGAGATATTTTTTAACAATCATTTTAGCATCTCAAAGCTCAGATTTCCTTGTTAGTCTAGCGAAGGATTATGCAACAAGGAATAATTTAAAATTAATTCAATATTCTCTTTTTCCAAAAAAAAGAATTAGCCTATTATCGCTAAAAGAGATTCGAACCATTGAAGATTACTCAAGCTCAATTGAATTGTTAAAGGATTTTAAGAAAAAGTTTAGGAAAACCTTAGAAAAAATTAGAAATCTAGTAGAAAATGAATAATTTTTAAGAAGATTAATATTAATTATTATAGAATTGAATATAGATTCTAATTCTTGGAGAGATTATTTATGAGTAATATAGAGTATAAAAGGCTTATTAGAGAGAATACAGTGAAGATAGTTAGTACTTTAGGACCGGCCAGTAGTTCAAAAAAAATGCTTAAAAGCCTTATTGAGGCAGGTGTAGATGTATTTCGCTTAAATTTCTCGCATGGAACTCATGATGAAAAAATAGAGTTGGTTAATAGAATTCGAGAAGTAGACGATTATGTAGGGATATTAGCTGATATACAAGGACCAAAAATCAGAGTTGGACAATTTAAAGACGATAAATATATTTTAAATGTTGGCCAAGAAGTTAAAGTGTATGAGAAGGATATTGTTGGAGATCAGAATCAATTTTCAGTTCCTTTAGATGGATTTCTAGAATCGATGAAAAAGGATGATTTCTTTTTCGTGAATGATGGAATTATAAAAATTAAAGTAAAAAGCAAAGAAAAAGACCATATTATAGGAGAAGTTATCTCAGGTGGAATGATAAGCAACAGAAAGGGAGTTAATATCCCCTCTGGAGAATTAAAACAAAGAGTTCCTACTGAAAAAGATATAAAAGATTTAGAATTAATTGCCGACATCGATCCTGAATATGTCGCAATATCTTTCGTATCAGCGGGAGAAGACGTACTTCACGTCAAAAAGCTACTTGAAAATTATGGCAATAACAATATAAAGCTTATTTCAAAAATTGAGCGCCCTATCGCATTAGATAATTTTGACAATATTTTAGATGTTTCAGATGGGATTATGGTAGCAAGAGGAGATCTTGGAGTCGAAATTTCTCCTGATCTAGTTCCGCTATGGCAAAAAGAAATGATTTATAAATGCAATAGGGAGGGAAAACCTGTTATTGTAGCGACTCAAATGCTTGAATCAATGATTAATGCACCTATCCCTACGAGAGCTGAGTCAAATGATGTATTCAATGCAGTTATCGATGGAACGGATGCAGTCATGCTCTCTGCAGAAACTGCCGTAGGTAGTTATCCTATAAATGCGGTTGAATACATGAACAAAATTGCTTTTACAGCAAAAGAAAATATGCCAAAAAGAACTCCGGACGCATATGACTCAGATAGATTAACACATACCCAAATTTTAGGACATGCGATTCACGCATTAGCAACAGAAATGGAAGACCTAAATTTCAGAGGAAAAGTATTAGTAATTACACGTGGAGGAATTGGCGCTAGAATGATCGCAAAATACAGACCTCCGCTCCCTATTATAGCTATCACACCTCATAAAAGAACAGCAAGGGAACTTCATTTACTATGGGGTGTGCAGCCCGTACACATTCAGAATCTTGATTTCTTCAATATGTCTGCCGAGGATATAATTGAACAGTCCGTTAAATACGCTGTTCAGCAAGGTGCAGTTGATGAAAATGAACATGTAATTATATTACTCGTATCAAGAAAATTTGAGAAAAGAGGAAATCTTGTAGGGTTTTATTATGTTGGTGAAATTCTCGAAAATGCTGCTAAAAAAGAGCTTTAATTCTTATAACAATAAAATATTTTTAATTTTTTGATTTAATTCTATTTAGTGTTAAAAATATCAATTTCGTATAATTAAATATTTCTATAAAAAAAAATGGAATCAGAAGGAAAGGCTTCTACTGGAAAATTTTTAACTTAT
>SDNM01000213.1 GCA_004524385.1 Promethearchaeota archaeon | reverse complement strand
TGGATATCATAAACACTGCTACGTTTAATATCCTGAATTGCATTTTCATTGCCAAAAAGAATTATTATGGATTGATACTTTTTTAAAAACTGTAAAGAAGCCTCATAAACCTTTTTATTATGATCTTCTATATCTCCTAAACAAATTCCAATAGTAGCCTCATGATTTTTTGCTATTGATTTAATTATCTCTAGGATTGGCATAAAAAATCAAAAAATTATTTATGGTCTAAATATAATTAATAAAAAATCATATATAAAAAAGCAATAATGAGAGTTAAACTATTATAAACTCCATGCGTGATTGATACTGCAATCAGATTTTCTTCACGCCACCGATACATCCCTCCAATCATAAGGCTTATGGCGAAATATGGGGGAAATAATAAAAGAAATAATATAAATAAATCTCCGAGGTTCTCTGAGATAAGAAAGATACTAATCAAGTGAATTCCCGCAAAAATTAATGCGGTAAGAACGAATCCCCAGTTTTCACTTAGAACTCTTGAAAGCCCTCGTTGCATAAAACCTCTGAATGCAATTTCTTCAGATGGACCAACGACTAAGATCATCATTAAAATCATAAGAATTAACACAATTAAGTCATATATTGTAATAGTTCCATAAGATTCGGCCTCAGGACTTACTCGTACTCCAAATAACTCTAATATAATTTGAATAAGTAAACTAACCCCTACGACTACAAACAATCCAACAAAAGCAAATCCTATTCCGATTCCTACTTCTTTTGCAATTTCTTTTCCATCATAACCTCTTGTAGTGAAGCCCAACACAGTTAAACGATTTTTAAAATTAGGATTCTGTATATATCTACCTGACCACCAAATAGGGAATAATATTAGGACTAATTCTACTAGAGTTATGATAACTAGAAAAAAGGGATTGAAAAGGATATTAATTACGGTATTTAAATCCATTACGATTAATGCAATTAAAATAATAATTCCAAAGAGAACTCCCTGCATCACAATAAAACCGAGTAAAGGTATTGATATAGACGCCCACCCGGTCCATAATCTTCTCTCCTTGGTATCAAGAAGTTTATCATCTGCGACGAGTCCTAATGATGCATCATAATGAACCAGAGAGTTGTCCTTGGTGTCAAGAATTGCCTGATTAGACATACCTTTATCTGGCTCGTAATAAGCAGGGGAAGAAGGGTATACTCTAGGCTGTACGTATGGATTTGCTCCTTGACGTGAAGGTAATGTCTTATGTTTCTTTATATAATATAAATCTACACCACATTTAATACAAAATCTTATTCTTTCGATGCGAGGATCCAGCTCAGATCCACAACTAGGACAATACTTCCATTCAATTTTTTGTTCTTCGTTATCTGTCATTATTAAATTAAAAGAATAAATTAAAATACAAATATGTTTACTTTTCAAATTATAAAATAATTCAATATTTAATGTTTAAAAAATAAAGTGGAGACCGTTATTTGTGTGTATAATAGCAAAATAATTCTTTATTCTCTAATTTGATTGGATTTACGAAAAAGCATCTTTCAAATTGGATCGTTTTATACATTGGAATATTGAGTAAGTTTATTTCACCATAACCATTAGAAATTGTACCATCCGGTTTAAGAATGTGGACATTTATTTTCTTATCTTCGGGAACCCAATGAAGAATGGAATAATCTCGATTTAATTCTAAGCTATGGTAATAGGCTTTGATGTTGTTATTTTTTAAATCTACAGAGAGAATCTGAATATTAACTAAGTCTTTTAGGCGAATAATTTGCCCCGCTTTTAATTTCTTTGCATCTGATGAAGCAATAAAAATCTTTAGTTGTTTATCCTTAGATTGGCCCTTAATTATTCTTTTTCCCTTTTCAGGACTGGAGGGTAATAGGAAGGGTTCTGCTATATATTCCTCAAATGGGACCTCATCGATCTCAATTAAAATTGGCTCCTCAACAAAAAAATATCTATCTGAAATCTCATCAATAATGTCCTTATTTTTTGAATAAAGCCAATTAACTGAAAATGTTATTCCTGTCATCGACATGCCAAGATCTAATAATGCTTCTTTTAGAGCTTCAGGATGTATCCCCCGCTTTTTAAGAGATTGTAAACTCCATGTTCTTGGATCATCCCAACCTTTATATATACCATTTTGGATATTATTTCTCGATGACGTTTTGCTTAATTTTATATCTGGGAAATTAATTCTGCCATAATGAAGAAATTCCGCTTTTTTCCATTTAAAATGTTCCCAAATAAAGTCTTCTATAAAATCTTCCTTTATTAAATCTGCTCCACGTAAAATGTGGGTGACCCCGATAAGATGATCATCGATTGCCCAAGAAAACTCTAACATAGGCCACACGATATATTTATTTCCGACTTTTGGATGTTCTGCCTCAGATATTCTCATAATAATTTGGTCTCTTAATGCGGGATCTTTTTGATCCATTCCCGTTTTTAATCTAACAACAGCATCTTGTTCATGATACTTCCCATTGAGCATTTTATTCCATTCTTTTAAATTAGTTTCTATCGAGTGTTCTCTATGCGGGCAATTTTTTTTTTTATTTTTATATTTTTCTTTAAATTTTTTGGCAGAACAGAAACAAACATATGCTACATCATCTCTTATTAGTTTCTCTGTATAATCGTAGAAAATATCTATCCTATCGCTTTTATAATATACTTTTGAATATTTAACACCAAGCCATTCTAAGCCTTCTTTTATTAAATCGTAAGCTTGAGGTAGTACATATTTTGCCTTAGGACTGTCTCTTAATGATTTAGGACTTCCGATAGTATCATCATAGAATAGAATTAGTTCGCCCCCATGTCTTTTAACATATTCATTATTTAAAACAATCATTCTTGCATTACCAATATGTAATGCCCCGCTAGGGTAAGGAGCTAAACGCATTATAACTTTATCATATTTATCTACATTAGGTAATGGAGGAAGTTCTTTTATTTCTTCAATTTTTTCCTTTTTCTCTAAGGCTTTCGGGTCTAATTGTAATAATTTTCCTTTTTGTTCTTCAAGGCTTAATTTGGAAATTTCCTTAATAATTTGATCTAATATAGGAATAACAGTTTTGGCTTGAGATCGTAAATCTTTTCTTTTCGCCATTAACTTTCCCATAATAGCCTTTTTATTAGGCTTTCCACCAAATTCTATAGCATTTTTTAAACCGCTAATCCAAAGAATCTTTTTTATCTCTTCATCATCCATGAATGTTACTCATCTTAATAGATATCTTAATGAAATTATTTTCGAAATTTTAAACAATATATAATTAATATTATCTATCAAAAAATTATTAAGAATTTTTAAATATGAATAAAAAAACACAAATATAATAAAAGAAGATATAATAAAAATAGGTGTTTTAAAATTTATTATCGAGGTTATATTTTAGTCCGTCTAAAAATCATTGGTACTGAATGGAAAGTAGTGGAAAAATTGAAAGGTTTAAAATCCACCGAGCCTGGTGAAAATTGGATGGTTACATATTCTACACCAGTCTATGGTGGTTGGGATCTGATTATCGAATGCTCATTTAGTAATCTTCAAGATTTAGATAAGATTGTTACTTTTTGTAGAGTTGATGATGAACTAGGTCAATGGATAGAAGAAACGACTACATTAGTTTCATCGCGTCCTGATTGGACAAAATAAATTTTACAATTTTTTTAATTATTTTTAATTTATTATATATACTGTATTAAATAAATTAAAGCGAATAGATTACTACTGGAAAGTCTTACTGTTCAAAGTCGTTATCCCAAAAGATTAGATTGAAGATTAGATTATCCTCCCCAAGACTGAAATGTATATTGAATATCTGATATAATCATTTGAGTTGTATGCTATAGCTTTAAATTTCCATTATTTGCTAAATTTTTCTATACATTTCAATTCAATCATTTTCCTAAACAGAATCTAAAGATACCCTTTCTTATTTTTTTAATTTCGTATAATTAAATATAGTAAATCTCTAATAACTCCGATAATTCTAATGTAT
>SDNM01000212.1 GCA_004524385.1 Promethearchaeota archaeon | reverse complement strand
CCATATATCTAATAACCTCTTTTCCTTCTTGATCAATGAAAAGAATCGTTGGTATTCTTGAAACATTATATTTTTTTGCATCATCTATATCAATATCTATAGATTTCTCTTCTATCATCAATTTACCCTTTGAGAACTCCGAAAGATGCTCTAATAGGCTCATAGTACCATCACAAGACATGCATCTTCTTACTTTTTGTCCATTTTGTTCTTTAACATCAGTGAAAGCTATTATATGGACCTCATTTTTTAGTTTTGCCATCTCATTTTTTAAGATATCTTCATGCTGTTTAATATAAGACATAATTAGATAAGCACCTTTTTTTTCCTACTAGTATTATTCGAATTAATTCTTAAAATATTTTTATTGTTTAAATTATAAAAAAAGATTGATTTTTAGATATCTTCCTATAAATACGTTTAGAATTTAATTAATAAATGAAAAATTATGTTTTTTTATGAGTTTTTTTAACAGGACCAAATTAATTCCCTTCAAATTTACATTCACGAACAAGCTTACCTTTTTCAGTAAGATTCATAACTACTACTTTTGGGCGACTCATAGCCTCAATTGAATATTTAATTCCTTGAGTTCCCAAACCAGAAGATTTTGTTCCCAAAAAAGGAAAATGATCAGGCCCTCTTGAACTTTTTCCATTAATTTGTACTGATCCTACGTCTAATTCTTGAGCGATGTTAAATGCAAGATCAATATTTTCGGTAAAAATCATTCCTTGTAAGCCATATTCTGATTGATTTGAGATCTGTATGGCTTCTTCAGCACTATAAACGCGTATGAAAGGGAGTACGGGGCCAAAAGGTTCTTCCCAAGCAACACGCATATCAATTGTTACATGATCTAAAATTGTAGGCCACATAATATTTCCCTCACGTTTATTTCCACATTTCAGGGTTGCTCCTTTTTCTAAGGCATCATCAATTAGTCCTTGGACATAATCGCATTGTTTTGAGCTAATAAGAGGTCCAATTGTATTATTTTCGGCAGGATCACCAACGGTTAATTTAAGTGTTGATTCTGTTACATTTTCAACGAGCTTATCAGCGATATTTGGCATAGGTAGTACTCTTTTGACAGCTGTACAGCGTTGACCACTAAATGAAAAGGCTCCAGATATAATTGATTTCACTACAAGATCTAAATTCGCATCATTAAGAACTATAGCAGCATCTTTTCCGCCCAATTCTAATAATAATGGCTTCATTCCAGCCATTTTTGCAAGACTTTTTCCTGTCTCAGATGAGCCCGTAAAACTTATCATGTCTATCTTTGGATGAGCGGTTAAATAATCTCCAATTTCAGAACCTCGTCCAGTTATAATATTAAAGACACCAGGTGGGACACCAACTTTTTCTAAAATGATACCAAAATGTAAGGGTGTAAGAGCTCCTTGAGTTGGAGGTTTCATTACTACAGAATTTCCTGCTAATAAAGCCGGAGCAATTTTTGAGCCTGTTAAATTGAAAGGATAGTTAAAAGGACCTATACACAATACAACGCCCAAGGGAACTCTATAGGTCATAGAGATTGTTTCTCGTGTAAATCCTTTAAAAACATCACCCATCATTGTTTCACCTGAAATTTGAGAGGCTGAATCAGCTGTAGCATTAAAAATATCAGCAGTTCGTGTAATTTCAGAAATCGCACTTTTAATGGGTTTACCGATTTCTTTCATTAATAAAGATCCTAAAGGTTTAGACCATTTTAGCATCAATTTAGCTGCCTCACGTAGAATTTCTGCTCGATCTCTAATAGGAGTTTCATTCCAACACTCAATATTACTCCTAGCGCATTCTATTATACGATCTGCTTCTTCTTTTGTACAAGCTTGAATATTACCTACTAATTCATTATTATATGGATTTCTAATTGGAATGATTTTACCTGATTCTGAATTCTTCCATTTACCATTAAAAAAAAATTTATAATCTAAACCATCTTTTAAGATTTGAAAATCTTCAATTTCGCTCATAACAATCAGTCTTAAATATTTAATTATTAAACATTATAAATACAAGTAGATTAGAATATAAGTTCTATCTTAATATTCTATAAGCTTTATTGTTCTTATAAAGAAATTTTATGTCTGGTTTTTCGATAGTAAAATAATGAACCCAAATAAAGATTTGACTAAATAATGCAATCAATAAGGCCGTCAATGAACCAAACAATAAAGGGGGAATCCAAAAGATTAAGAATCCAAATATATAAAGTGCATTACTCGTAAATTTATAAATACCTTTTTTTACAAAAGGCCCTTCTCTATACTTTTGAAAAAAATGATCACCTCCCGCCGCTCTGTAAAGGCCGAAATACCTTAATACAGAGTAGAATGTATAAAGCATAGGGATAGACATAATCAACACAATAAATAATCTTACTATAAAAGGGATAGTTAAGGTCCCAGCATTAGATAAACTTAATGCAAGTGTAAAATGAATTCTTAAAATAAGGAGAATGAAAAAAACAATTACATGTAGAGGGAATCCAAGCTTTCCAAATGTTTTTGTGATTAATGAATAATGCATTTCAAGACGCCAGCTCAATAATACGTATATTTGATGAATAATTATGATGATTATTAAGGAAACTGCCCAAAATATTGTTGGTATTCCCCAGAACTCACCCTGCTGAAAATTCTCTAAAGGTAGGATGAAGAAAAATATAATTGAAAAGATTATTAAAAATAGTAATGTCCATTGTTGATATTTCAAGACTTTCAATTCTATGAGATTCCTTAATTATTATGTTATTAGATTTTGTAAGTTCAAGGTTTAGCTAATCTTATTTGTTTAGTATAATTAAGTTTTCCACCAGCAATAATGATTTCTCTTTCACGTTCTGTAAGATCATGTGTCACCTTAAATTCATAATCTTGAGTTCTATTTTTTACATTTATTTCTTTCTCATTATTAATGAGAGCAGTTTTAATGTCCTTAAACTCTAAAATATCGTTATCTAATAATCTATCATAATCATTTTTCTTTACGAATTTTAATGGAATTATCCCAAAATTTATCAAATTATCTCGATGAATCCGAGCAAATGATTTATTAATAATAGCTTTAATACCTAAATACATTGGTGCCATTGCTGCGTGTTCTCGACTCGAACCTTGTCCATAATTTTCTCCACCAATGATGACACCTCCTCCTTCATCTTTAGCTTCAAGGGATCGTGTTGGAAATGTGGAATCAATTAGATTAAATACAAATTCACTGATTTTTGGCAAATTCGACCTAAATGGGAGAATTTTTACTCCTGCAGGTAAAATATGATCCGTTGTAATATTATCTTTGACTTTAATAAGGACTTTGATAATGAGATTTTCAGATAACGGTTTAATTTCTGGTAATGGAATGATATTTGGTCCTCTTTCTATCTCAACGGATTTTGGATCTTCAGCGGGTTCTATTATCATGGAATCGTCAATTTTTAAGGCGAATGGCATTTCAATATCAGGATAATTTCCAAGTTTCCGCGGATCAGTAATTTCTCCATATAATGCAGTAGCTACAGCAGATTCTGGACTAACAAGGTATACTTTAGCACTTTCAGTTCCGCTCCTTCCAGGAAAATTTCTATTGAAAGTTCTGATACTAACAGCGTCAGTATTAGGGGCAAACCCCATTCCAATACATGGTCCACAAGCAGATTCAAGAATCCTCGCTCCAGCCGAAATGATATCAGATAAAGCACCACTCTTATCTAAATGATATAAAACTTGTTTAGATCCTGGAGATATTCCTAAACTAACGTCTTTATGAATCTTTTTTTCTTTTAATAGAGCTGCAACCGTTAACATATCTTTTAGAGAACTGTTTGTACATGATCCAATAGCTACTTGATCAACCTTTATTCCCTCAACTTCAGAGATAGGTACTACATTACCAGGAGAATGTGGTTTTGCTATTAAAGGAATTAAATCAGACAAATTAATTTCAATGATTTCATCATAATCATTTTCTGTTCCCCCTGGAATTTCTACAAATTGCTCATCTCTATGTTGAAGATGAAGAAAATCTTTAGTCCTCTCATCTGAAGGAAATATTGATGTT
>SDNM01000211.1 GCA_004524385.1 Promethearchaeota archaeon | reverse complement strand
TAGAAAAAAGATCTTACATATTTTAGGAAAAGTTCTCGAACAAATATTCCCTAGATTGAAAAATCAGAGCATATTTTTTGCCGTATCAATTTATCCCAATCTTTTTGAAGATGAATACTACTCGAAAGTCTTAGTGAAGCATTTTCTTCCCTTTCTAAATAAGGAAATTATGAACATCTTAAGGGAAAAGGAAGTGAAAAAATCGCTATATTTCGAATATCCTGAAGAAAACATAAAATCTGGTAATCTCAATCCAATTTTTCCACATCATCTTATAAAATATGGATTATTCAATGAAGATCGAGCTGAATTTATATTCGGTTTCACAGAAGAAGGTGTTTACATAGCAAGAACTTTTACAGCGGACGACCCAAACTTCAAAAAGAAAATTGACGAGGAGAGACCTTCTAAGGATTTTAAAAGCAGTATTTCACCAAAATTAGCGTTAATGATGTTTAATTTTTTAAATTTATTTCAGGAAAGAGAGACGAAAAAAATCCTGGATCCTTTTGTAGGGAATGGAACAATATTATTGTTTGCTTTATTACAAGATTTTCAAATATACGGAGCAGATTTCGATCAAGCAAAGATAAATAATACGATTCGAAATATTACTTGGTTATTAGAGGAATTAGAGGAACCAATTCCTCCTGAGAGCCTCTTTGAGGAGAGAATTAAAAATATTGACATTGGAGACTTATCAAAGCATTTTCAACCTAATTTTTTTGATGGAGTCTGTACTGAACCTTCTTTAGGACCTTTTTATAGAGAAAAGCCTTATTACATACAAGCAAAAGATATCATAGATACCGAATTAGAACCGTTATATGTTCAAATTTTTAGAGAAATATATAAAGTATTGAAGCCAAAAGGAAGGATTTGCATTACGGCACCGATTATTGAAACTATTGACGGTGGAGACATTCAATTAAATGTTAATAAAATCGCACTAAGTAATAAATTTAAGCAAATCCCGATGATAGATTCAAAAAGAATTATTAATAAATCTAATATTAAACTTCAATTTCAAAAACAGCATTTAAGAAACCTAATTGATGCAAAAAAAGACCAGATTCTAAAAAGAAAAATTTATGTTTATGAAAAGCAAAATTAATGAATATTTATGAAGTATGAAGAGGTTTTAGATAAAATTGAGAGCGTACTCCAAGGGCAAGCACATCTAGACGAATTAGCTAAAAGAAAACGAGACCCATTTAAGATTTTAATTTCTACAATATTGTCTGCTCGAACTAGGGATGCTAACACAAGAGCAGCAACAGAAAAGTTATTTGCTAAATATAATAAACCCCAACTTATCGCAGAAGCAAATTTGGAAGATCTAGAAGAGCTCATAAGATTAACAGGATTTTATAAAGTAAAAGCTGCCCGAATAAAAGAAGTATCCAAAATAATTCATGAAAAATATAATGGTAAAGTTCCTGAAGATTTTGACGAATTAATAAATTTACCTGGAGTAGGAGCTAAAACAGCTAATTGTGTATTGATATATGCTTTCAATATTGATACCATAGCTGTAGATACTCACGTACATAGAGTTTCTAATAGATTGAGATGGGTAGATACCAAAAAACCTGAAGAAACTGAGGAAGCATTAAAAAATTTAATCCCTAAAAAAGAATGGAAAAGAATTAATAGAATTTTTGTGAAATTTGGTCAGCAAATTTGCCTACCTATTAACCCTAAACATAATCTTTGTCCTATTGAAGATATTTGTCCAAAAGATTTTTCAATGGAGATTGCTAAAAAAAAGAAAAAAAAGAATAATTCATAGTAATATCCAAATTAAAAAAAAAACAATAATATTTATCATTAAAAAATATTAGGTGAGAATTTTGATTATTGATGCTCATTGTCACTTTTGGGAAGAAGATTTAATTTCTACAGAGTTTAGAACTGTGTTAAATAATATAGGTCAATTATTAGATTTTGATCCTTCACTTTTATTCGATGCGAGTGCTGAAAGATTAATTAAAGAAATGGATGAAGCGGGGATAGATAAAACAGTATTACTAGCTTTAGATGGAGATTTTGTATTTAGTTCTAAACTCAATTATAAAGAATATAATAATAAATTAGCAGAATACTTAGAAAATTATCCCGATAGGTTTATCGGATTCGCAGGCATAGATCCTCGACGTGGGAAGGAAGCAATAATTGAGCTTGAAAGGTGTGTGAGCGAATTAGGATGCAAGGGAGTTAAATTATGGCCTTTGACTGGTTTTTATCCAGATGATTTAAGTTATTATCCTTTTTATAAACGTGTGGAAGAACTTGGCGCTACTGTATTAATTCATACAGGTGCGGGGCCACCAGGAACTTATCTCAAATATTGTCAACCAGTATATGTGGACAAAATCGCAGTAGACTTTCCAAAAATCAACTTCATTATGGCTCATATAGGTGATCCATGGACTAACGAAGCTATTGCTGTTGCAATGAAAAACTCTAATGTATATATTGATATTTCTGGATGGGAACCACACTTAAAAAAGGCACCATTCGCATTTTTTCAAACTCTCATAGAAGCAAAAATGACATGTGGGGTTGATAAAATTCTTTTTGGTACAGATTGGCCCTTATTTAATTCTTTCTTGAACCTAAAAGAATATGTAGATGGGATTAAAAATATGAAACTCCCTCCTCCTATGAAAATGATGGGATTTAATGAATTTACGGAAGAGGAGAAAAATAAAATTCTTGGAGAAAATGCAAAAAACTTGCTTGGCTTATAGTATAATTTTAAATTTTTAATTTATTTTTTTTTTAAAGGTGTTTCTCCAACTATATGAACATATCTTGGTAAACTTAAGCAATGGAAGAAGAAAGAAGAAGAAAGAAAAAGGAGCTTTAAAACGGAAGTCGGCAAGGGAAAGGGTTGCAAGGGAAAAATTTGCAGAAGAGGAAATTACATATTAAAAATAAAACTATTTATATTACCATTATTTTAATAACTGATCTCTAAATATCTTTTGTTATGGATTTTTTTTCTAACAACTATTATTATTGAAATAATACTAATGGCCAAGAAAATTAAATAATAAATTCCAATGGAAATTGCTCTATCCTCATCATCTTCATCATCATCCTTATCATCACTAAAGGTTGGAACGACTGGAACACGGTAACTAAACTGAAATGTTTCCTCAAATTTGTCTCCACTGATATTACAATATTCAATATCGATTTTAAAATGTAGAACTTCACCCCTCTGTATTGAATTTGAGAGCGTAAAAAAGGGAAATGAAGAAGATACTTTTGAAATATCGCCAGGATCGATCCCGTTCCATTGAATATGAGTTGTTGGAAAGATAAAAATAATAAATATGAAGTATGGTTCGTGAATGGTTACTCTTGAATCTGAACAAGAAATATTGGTATTAAAGATTTGTAATGCGCTCCCACCTCCGATGTTTCTAAAATGAATTTCAACATATCCAGTTTCTCCAGGTTCCAATATATAATCGCTGTCACTATAAAGTGGAAGATCATAAAATTTTACAGAGTTTAATTCGAGATTTGGTGTACCAGGTGTTCTCTGATGGAGCCTATAATTTAGCATTCCTTGAAAGAATGGTATATAATCATCGGTATATCCAACCGTCGCAAATATCACACTCCATATAGCAAAATATGTATCAGAAATGTTATAGGGAACGGTAAAATCCAAATCATCAGCACTCCATTTGGATGCATTAGGCCCGATATTAGATCCAATTCTCACATTATAATCCATGATATTAATTGAACTATGGTTTTTTGCGGTTATAATCAAAAAAACATCTCTTGCAGTATTTATAGTATCATTAGATTGAACTAGAAATTCAGCACTTCCATATTCATCACCTTCCACAATACCATCCCCATCTTCCGGGCCTGCTTCTTCAATACTCGATTGATTTATAAAAAGATTCAATGGAATATCACCTAATAATTCATATTCTACGAGAATTTCATATATCATAACACTAGAATTTAGTAATTGGAGTTTAAATTGGTACTTTCCAGTTTTTCCTTTAGGAATATTAACTGAGATATTCACGAAATACTGTCCTATCCCTGCATTAATTGCAATTTCATCTATTGAACTAGGATTC
>SDNM01000210.1 GCA_004524385.1 Promethearchaeota archaeon | reverse complement strand
ATTCCCGGATCTTATTCACAAAATTATTACTTTAATATGTCTAAACCAGTAAATTGGATCGTAACCGAATTAATTAATCCTTATGGTACTAATAAAATTAATGATGTTATAGCTACAGCGGGATATGGAAACACTACTTTAACTATTCCAAATAATATAGTTCTAAACGGACGATGGAAAATCGTTGCAGAAGCTCCCAACTATGTGGATGAAGCTAAAATTTTTAATGAAGGTGATCCTGTTTGGCAAGAGAATAATGTATTCCAACTCCCAGAAAAAATTAAAATCAATGCATCTATTGACACAGCAAATAATCCTAATATTGGTACAACTAATGCATTTCTTTTTATTTACTATCCAAATGGAACATTATGGTATCAAGAAATAGCTTCAGTCGATGGCAGCGGTAATGTTCAATTTTCAGAATTAATCCTCGGAGAAACTAATACGTCACGTGGTAAATATTCTGCTCAGATTATATGGAACGATCATGACCTTAATATGTCGCAGGTAGGATTTAGTCAATTTAATTTTGTGGTTTGGCATCAGACTTCTCTATCGGCGATTGAGTCTAATTTTGAAAAAATTGCGGGAGAGCCATTTGTTATTAGGATTAATTTCACTGATGAAGATTTGGATACCTTTATCGGTTTTGCCACCGTTTTTTATAATACGTCCTACGGCGAGCATGGTGTCGCGGTATATAGTGGTTCAGGGATTTATATCATTGATGTCGATACAAGTTTCTTAAGTGTCGGCGATTATTTTTTTTCATTTAATACTTCAAATAGCTTTTATGAAAATCTAAGCATATCTAATCTAATTCAATTGACAATTAGAAAAGACTTCATAGATTTAGAAGTCCCTCGCGATGTTTTAATGGTTGAGGCAAATACATATGCTATCTTTCAGTTTAATATCTCAGGGGAAGAATTCGGAGCCCCAATCTCAACTGACAATATATCAACCGACTGGCATTTAGATTATGAAATTAATGAACATAATAATGGAAATTATACTCTGAACGTGTCCACTTTTGAGGTCACTTCTGGAAGTGTTCCAGAGACGTTTTATATTAATATTTATGCAAATAAAACGTTTCATGGCAGCACCTCTGATTTTGTAGTATTAACTGTTTATCCTATCGAGGCTGTAGTCAATATTAATACAACTTTTGTACAAGTCCCATTAAATCGTAATTTCTCTGTTAAAGTAAATTATACCGTCGAAGCAACAGGAGATATTATCAGTGGGGCTAATTGCAGTGCGATTTGGGACTCAAGTTATAATATCATAAATATTGGTGATGAGTTTATAATAAAATTTAATGCGAGTGGATTGACATCAGATAGCTACATAGTATTTGTTATATTAGAACATAAAGGTTATGAGACGATCTATAAAAGTATAAATGTTATTGTGCTACCTCAATCATCTGAACTCTTAATTCTAAATGAACCGCTTGATTTTATTAACGGTGATATGGTGAATATCACATGTCGTTTTCATTCTGATGGAAAAAATATCGAAAATGCTAATCTTACTTTCATAGGAGACCTTTCAGCAGATTTATCATGGAACGGTTCTGTATATTATTATACATTAAATACCACAGAATTCGATTTTAAGAGCTATTTTATTCAGGTTTATGCGAAAGCAACAAATTATCAATCCCAATTAAAAGAAACTTTATTTAGTGTAACTCCTTTAGTTGTTGAAATCCAGACAATATCAACACTTGTTAATTATATTCCGGGAGAAGACAAAAATATAACTGTATCGATTGACGATCAGAGCCATGGGGGAATCATAACGAGTTTAAATGTGTCATACGAGCTAGGGGCAAAATCAGATTTCTTGCTACTTCTTCCTGATGGCTCCTTTGCTTTAAATCTAAGTGATTTAAACCTTTCACCTGCAACTCAAACAACATACCAATTAAAAATTACTGTCATAAACCCATATGGCGATAATGATGAGAAATTCATAACAATTGTTGTTTCTGGTTCACAATCAGGCGTAGTGCCGAGTGATGATGACGATGACGATTCTAAAACTACAACAGAAGTAGATTATTCATTAGTCGTAATTGCTGTTATAATAACAGGTTTAGTTATAGCAGGGGGCTTTGCATCTTTAACAGCTTATAAGAAGGTTATAAAAAATCGAGAATTAAAGAAACAAAGGCTTCATAATAAATTTTTAGATGCTTTTAATCTCAATAATGTAATAGTGATTAACAAAAAATCAGGATTAAACGTATATGAACAGTTTTTTGCGGGGAAAAAATTGGATGCTACGCTAATTTCGGGATTTTTAGATGCAATTCGGGCGTTTGGAATTGAACTTACAAGTGCCTATGAACAATCCCAATCTATATCCTTAGAATATAAGGATTCAAAGATCTTAATGTCTGAATTTAAAGACTTTAGGATGATATTTATTTTAAAAGATCGACCCTCAGAAGAGTTCTTAAAATCAGTTACGGCCCTATCATACGATATAGACCGAGAATATGGTGAATTACTCCAAAAATTTGCTGGAAACCTTACACCTTTTGCGGGAATAAAGGGATTAATTGAGCATCATTTAAATACTTCCTTTATATCTCCTTTAAAGATTATAGACATCGAAAAGATAGAACTGAGTCCCGCAGAGAGATCTTTAGTTCAGAAAGCGAAATCAATAATGAAGCAAAATAAGTTGGACTACTTTTTCACAACTTTTCTAATGCCGGAACAAGCATATGATCCAAAAAGAACCCAGTTAATCTTCCAGTTGATAGAGAAAAAAGTCTTCCAACCAACTGATATTTCATTTTAAAATTTAAATAAGAAACAATTATATGCGTTAATAACAAATATTTTATCAGCATATATTGTCTAAAAAAATAAGAGGAATTCAAAAATGAGTACCGTATCTCCTAAACCGAAACCATATAAAATTTTAATAATGGGGCTCGATAATAGTGGTAAAACTTCTATTCTCATTAGTTTAAGTAAAGATAGCAATATATTATCCTATTGTTCAATTAAGCCAACTATTGGTTGTGATATTAAAACAATCGAGACGCAAGACCTTTTAATGAGTATTTGGGATTTTGGAGGCCAGGCAAAGTTCCGAGAAGAGTATTTAACTAATTTTAAGAACTATTTAGAAGGCGCTAATAAAATAATTTTTGTGATTGATGTCCAGGACATTAAAAGATATGAATTAGCATTGGAATACTTTAAAAATATCCTCAATTTACTTAAAGAAGGGGGATATTTTATAGAATTATCGATTTTCCTTCATAAGTATGATCCTAATTTAAGCATGAAGGAAGAATTTGAAAAAATTGATGAAATCGTTGAATCAAAATTGATTAACGAATTGATAGGTATTATTCCTCCTGAATTTGATTATAAATTGTTTAAAACTTCAATTTATACCGTGTTTGATAAATATCTAATCCAAATGAAATAGGTGTAAAATTTCAACGAAACTATCATATTTATCGAATAAGATTAATTGGATTTACATTATTGACGATAATGGAGTACCCATTTTCGTCTTTGAAAGCTATATTCAAGGTGCTAAACAAAACAATTTTGCTCTGTTATCTCATTTCCTTCACGGTTTAAAAACCATTGCGACTCAAGTCAAGGAAAATGAAGTGAAAGAAGTAATGTTAGGCTCTGGTAGATTTTTTATTAAAAGAATTGAGAAAATAAATTATCTCATTATTATAAAATGTGATATTGAAGCAAGTGCCGATGAAATAATTCAATTCTCAAATAAAATTACAAATAGATTCATAAGTAATTATGCTGATAAAATTAAATTACCGATTGAACTTAGGAGAGAGTATCTTGAGAGTTTTAAAAATGATATAAAGACAATGCTAAACCTTGGTATAGAATTTTATGATAAATTATTGGAAGAAGAATTAGAGTAATTATAAAAGATCTAAAAATTTTGGGGAAAAGATATTCATTACAAGGAGATTATGAAAGGGAAAAAAATGATATAGGATTTACATCATCCTATTGCCTAATTCTTTTAATAGGTGCTCTCTTGTAGATAATCCAGATTCAACGAGCGCCTTTTCAATGGCAGAAATATCCTCTTCACTTAGTTTTTTTAAAACAGCTTTATACACATGTT
>SDNM01000209.1 GCA_004524385.1 Promethearchaeota archaeon | reverse complement strand
TATTCTCAATTAAAATGATTTTAAAAACGCTTTTTTTATTATATCCTAAAGATCTTAAAATACCGTACTCGTAGTTTTTATCATAAATATTCATAACAGAATTATAAAATACAATGAAAAAAGAAACTAAAAGAGTATAAAATATGATTACATACAGAACGGCAGAGTAATTATTAATGAAGTCATATGCTTTCTCATTCATTTCTTCAGCGTCATGGATTACTTCGATATTGTCAAGAGCATAGATTTTTTCGATAATTTCATCTTTGTCTGCATCATCATCAAGGATTATATATAATCCATCAATTAGATTTAATTCATTATGAAATACTCTTTGTCCTGCCTCTAATGTTACATACGGAGTGACAACTAATTCCGAATGTATACCAACAATTTTAAATTTAAATTCAATGTTAGCAGCATTTTTAATTGTTAATTTATCACCAAGTTCTTTATCAAGTTTGTTAGCATGAACGGATGATATCACGATTTCATCATCATCTTCAGGTGCGGAATTATCGTGTTTATCTCCATACCATGAAAATTGATGAAATTCACTATTTGCAATATCAATACCCTGTAAAATTAGATTTTGATCATCTTTATCACCTTTAGCTTTCGCTAAAACTACTCCTTTAGTGTAAATTTCAACATCATCAACATTCTTAATCCTTTCAATTTGTTCTAATAGATTATTTTGACTTGAAAGATTGACGTTTGTTTGAAATAAGACATTTAAATCCCATCTTTCAGTGGTCTCAATATTACTATCTTCGCTAGCATAAGTTCTGTCTATATTATAATACATAGAATCAAGCAGACTCTGTGTTGAGGATACGATTAGTAGTGAAAACATCATAGCGAACACTGTAAAGGTTAACCTTTTTGGATTCTTAAACAAATTACGAAATACTAATCTATTTGTAATATTCCGAGATTTTTTGCGTTCTTTGATTTTTTTGATTTTCCTTGTAACTTCTGCTTGGTCGTAGATTAATTCTGCTATAACCATCTTATTAATTTTTCTAATTGAAAAATAGGTACTAAAAAAAATAAGCAACCCTCCAATAGTTAAACCAAGATAGGCCACTTCTGGTAGAAAAATGAAGGGAATTTCCAATATGCTTAAATTTGTTATTTCAGCAAGCATTACGCTCAGCATTAAATAGCCTAAACCAAACCCTACAATAATTCCAATTGGAATAGATATAACAGAAATTACTAAAATATTAAATAAGAAATATTTTAAGATATCTTTTCTCGTATATCCTAAACCTAATAATACACCAATTTGCTGTTTTTGGCTATTAACATATCTATTAAATATGACAAATACAATAATTCCCCCCAATAATGCCATGAAAATTAACAAAATCATCATGATTTCTCCTGTATCTTCAACGTCCGCCTTCATCAATGAGTATGCATATGAATCTTCAAATTTTTCAGATTTCTCAATATCCAAACCACATTTAACTCGAAGATATTCTTTCATCTCATCATGACCGTCTGAAACATCGTCTTTAAAAGTGACAGCAATGTTGTTATAATCTACCTGCTTGTAATAATTTATTAAGCCTGTATAATCTACGGGAGATGTAGCATTTATGGCAGTAAAATATTCAATAATGTAGTTTTTAAGAGTATTTTTCGCAAGAAAAATTACCGCCATTGACCCTTCAATTGGGAATAAATACTCCGGATTTGAGGTCATAACAACAAATTCAGGAGCATTGCATATGCCAAGTATGTTAATTTTGGCATTATTGAGGCCGTCGATTTCAATTTCATCTCCAACATCAATTTTATTTTTCTCTGCAAATAGGGAATCTATTACGGCAGTAGTAGTTTCATCTTTATCAAAGTTTTCCCCTAATTGAATATTGTATTCATAAACTTCTGGTTCGTCTATATTAGAATCTAATCCAACAAGTAAAACATATTTTTTCTCGTCTTGACCTGGCAATGTCATTGATGTGGTCCAAAAGAGACGCCCAGTATATTCATCAACCTCATCAAGATATTCTAAACCATCTAATTGAGCTTGAGTAATCCACGCATCATCAGATAATTGATAGATGTAATCAGCATGATCTACATCATCAAAATAGTTATCCATCATAGGAAGGGCTCCTTGAATTCCATAATATAGCCCCAAACCACCTCCCAGCGTTAATATTATAGTCATAATGATGAGATGACTACGCCACCCAAGGTTCCTAAAATCTTTAATTGCTTTTTTAAATATTATATTCATTATTTAAGCAAACCACTAATTTTCGATAAGACCATCTCTCAAATGAATAATTGAGGTCGCAAACTTCTCTGCTATATGCAAATTATGGGTAACCAAAATACAGGTAATACCTTCGGTTTCATTCAGTTTTATTATTAAATCTAATATTTTATCACTCGTTTCTGTATCTAAATTTCCAGTTGGTTCATCACATAATAATAGGAAATTTCTCCCCACAAACGGTATTTTTGCTAGCGCTCGTGCAATCGCTACTCGTTGTTGTTCACCTCCACTTAACTGAGAGGGATAATGAAAGATTCTATCAGCTAATCCAACCTTCTCCAAATAATCAGTCGCAATTTCAAGAGAATTTAAATCGCTTTTTAATTTCTTTTTTAGAAGATCTATTCCAATTATCACATTATCCAAGGCATTTAACGCTGGAAACAGATTAAAAAATTGGAAAATAAAACCAATCCTTTCGCGACGATAATCCGTAAGTTGTTTTTGATTATAATTATGAATAGTTTTTCCAAATATATTCAGCGAGCCTTTTTTTTCATCAGGACTGGTTATACCCCCCAACAAATTTAACAATGTTGTTTTTCCTGATCCTGAAGGTCCTAAAATTACTAATCTCTCACCATTTTTTACTTCAAAATTCATATTTTTCAATGCTTGAACTTTTACTTCTCCAGAGATGTAAGTTTTTGAAATATCAATACTTTCAATTGCGTTTCCTATAGGAATCGCTTTTTCTTTACTTTTAGACATAAAAAACACCATTAAAATAAATCCTAATTGAAAATCTAAAATCGTCTATTAAAAAATATAATATATCCTTAAAAATCTTGTAGTTAATAAGTATAAACTGTCTCAAAGATTAAAATTTATTAGTTTTACATCTTTTTAAAAAAGTAGTGAATGAAATATGGCAGAATTTGAAAAATTGATTTTTGTAATAATTGTCAAGGAAATTGGAAATATTTTTCAAATAATAATTAATAATCTTCAATAGATATCATCTTCAATTTATTATAATCAAATGAACATAACAAATTATGTAATTGGATTTCTCCTTTTAAATGTTCTTGCATCAAGTTCAATTGCTCATGGAAAAGAAAATTGGATTGCAGTAAAAAATGAGAATGAATTTAACTATAAAATAATATCTTTCAATGAAGAATTAGCTGAGGAATACTTAGATACCAACGATATTGAAGAAATCTTTGGTGAGGATGCGCAGGTTGGAGCTCATTGCTTTTATAAAATTAAAAGCATTGACTACTATGATGATTTATATCCAGATGATGAAAATAAAACAATGGGAGGATGGATTGTAGATATCGGTAGGGGGGGTTGGATAAATAATAACATGTGGAGATATTATCCCGCAAAACCCCGGTATGAAACCTACGATTCACTTATTATATTAGAAGATCCTAAATTTTTAGAATTATCATTTATGAACATAGAGTTGTTAATTCCTCCTTATTTCATACCTGTGCCTGTAGAAGATTATTTAAAATCTATTGATTGGTATCATGAATTTAAAGTTAAAGGTAAAATAGTTACCCGTGAATACGAAGAAAATCCTGGTAAAAAATTGGAAATGATTTATGAATTTGCTTCTAATGGATTTTTATTTAATCAAAAGTTATTAACAGACACAAATAAAATTATTTATGAATATAGGATAGAAAATGAACCAATAATCTCAATTAATATGTTCATTATCTTAATAAGCATTTTTATTCTATCGATCTTATTAATATATTTTACTTATATTATCCTAAAAAAAAAGAGAACAGTAATAGATAGATTAAACGTATCGATCGATTTGGATTTTTTTAAAAAATATCATTAATAGGGAATATTAACCTCAAATATCTTATTATTCTTGTAAATATTC
>SDNM01000208.1 GCA_004524385.1 Promethearchaeota archaeon | reverse complement strand
GGGGCGACTAGAGCGTTCCCTCCAGGTCATCCTGATATACCTCTAGATTACAAAGATATTGGACAACCTGCATTAATACCTGGGACTATGGGTTCGGCTTCATATTTATGCGTCGGAAAACCAAAAGCAATGGAGCTTTCTTTTGGCTCCACAGCTCACGGTTCAGGCAGAACGATGTCTCGATCAAAAGCTAAGAGAAAGTATTGGGGTCAACAAATAAAAGAAGAATTGAGTAAAAGAGGAATCTTTGTAAAAGCAGCTTCAAACAAAATTATTGCCGAAGAGGCTCCAGGTGCTTATAAAGACATAGATCAAGTCGTTGATGTAAGTCATGAACTTGGAATAGTGGAAAAAGTCGTTAGATTTGTCCCAATTGGA
This sequence comes from Promethearchaeota archaeon, assembly GCA_004524385.1. Lineage (GTDB taxonomy): Archaea > Asgardarchaeota > Lokiarchaeia > Sigyniarchaeales > SOKP01 > LW40-45. The sequence continues at coordinate 3,782 of SDNM01000208.1, read as the reverse complement.
GTAGTGAAAGGATAGCACAATTATATATCAAAAACAATTTTAATTTTTACTCCTCCTGTGCTCTCATCTATATTAATAAAAGAATATGTAATCGCCTTAACTTCAGTACCAACATCATGCTTTTTTTTATCAAATTCTTCGCCTCTTACAATTGCCTCTAATTCGTATTCGTTATTAATTTTAGTAATACTTTCTATATCAATTTCGTTAAATACTAATCCTTCTACGTCAAAAATAAAAAGAAATTCTGAAAGAAAATCAAATAATAAAGCTTCTTTATCTTCAGCTTTAATTTTTAGACTTTTTTGAACTTTATGGGAAATTTTCTCTAAATTAGGACTAATAACTGTCATTAAGCTTAGAGCGCATTGAGAGAACGCTTCTTCTAAGGTTCTACCCCAGCTTAAGCTTTGAACGTCTGCGGTATGATCAATATATCTGAATCCTTTCAACTTGATTTAATTAAAAATAGCGTTCCTTTAAACATTTGCATTTTAATGAATTTTCTTAGGAGTTTATAACACTAATATATAATTCTTTGTATGATTAAATTGACAGACAATATTTTTCTTTCTCAGAAAATTAGAATTAAAAAGAAATATACTAATAAAGAACTTAATCTCTATCAATATTTTCACAATAAGACAAAATTTATTCCAGATTATTTAGTTGTGCTAAATCAGTTTATCTTTATCTTCATCAATAACGCTATCTACTTCGAAGTCAAGCTATACTTAAATTCTATACGAAAGCAATTAGAAAAGAAAGTCATAATGATAAGAGCAGAGAATACATTAATAAAATTACTATTTAGTTTTTTTCCAGATCCTTATATTCACGATATAAAAATTGAAATTGATGAAAAAAATGGGAAAAAAATTAAGATTATCACAATTTATTTCTTATCATTTGAAGAAAGAGGTATTGCCATTGGAAGGCAGGGAGCATATATTAAGGCTGTCAATGAAATTTTTGAAAAATATATAATCTACGAGAAAAAAGATCTACCTATAACACTAAAATGTAAATTAATAAACTTATAAAAATCTTTACCAAGGTACGTCCTTTAAACCACCAATATATGCCACAGTGTTGGCAATAATGCTTACAGAAGGTGTTAATATCAAAAGAAGGATTATCATATAAATGTCCGGAACCCAAAATAGATTTGGAAAAATAAATGCGGGGATAGATACAAATAAAATAGCAAATACAGCAAAATCAAGTTGGTCTATTACCCAAAATGGTGCTCCACTTTCAACATCGAACCTTCTTTTCAAGAATGAACCTACAAGGTCCCCTAAAGCAGCACCATAAGAGCATAGGACAATTCTAATTATTATGGATAGAAATCCAAAAGGAAAAGAACCACCGATAAAATAGTACTGATAATAAACAATATCGTTATAAATTTTATAATGGTTATTTTTAATACCTGTCATCGGAACATTTACAATATTAGGCCATAAAACAAGAAGAAGGCAAAACAGACCAATTGAAATAGGAATTCCAATATATAATGGCCCTTTAATTAAACCTGACCATGTTTTATTATCACCAAGGATTCTTCTACCATCTCGAAAAGTTCGACCTCCGTCAATTGGTTTACCTCCTCCTACTATAACCATTGCAGCATTTGAAATATAACCAGGAACGATGAATAAAAGGCTAAATACAAAAACAGCAACCCAATCCCGCCATGAAAAAAAAATCGAAATTAAAAGAAAGTCAATTAAAATTAAACAAGCAAAAAATACTGCTAATCTAAACGCAATCTTAGTGTGCTTTTTCTCAGCTTCTGTTAATTCCCTTTTTGGCAACTCTTAAAGAACCTTAATTAAATGATATTTTTTATAAGAATTAGTTAATTAAATAATAATTTGTTTAATAAGATTATTGATACATTTAGGCTTAATATTTGACAATTTTCATTAAAATTTTGTAATAAGAATTTAATAATATTTCTCAATAAATAAATATCTTTTAAAGAGACGACAATAATATTATCAATTACTGATAAGGTGTTTTAAAACATATTAAAATATTATTAAACTCCAATTAATTTGGCTGTTAATAATAGATTTAAATAGTTAAAGAGAATAATTATAATTGTGCAGTCGAAACAGAATAATTTCGAGTGGAAAAAAAGCCACATGGTGTCTTTAAGTGTTGAAGAATCCCAATGAAAAATATAATTTTAATATAGATCAATTTTATAAGGATTATAAAAGAGGTCCTAAAGTTTTTAAAAATAGAGATGCTTTAGAGCCATCGTTTGTTCCTGATGAATTACCCCATCGGAATAAAGAAATTCAAAAGATTGCCGAATTAACCGCATGTGCATTAATGGGTGATGCTCCTCCAAGCTTTTTATGTTATGGTATGACTGGTACTGGAAAAACTGCTACTATTAGATATGTGAGTCAAAAGTTAGAATATCACACTAAAGAACACAAACCATGGTGGATTTATATCAATTGTAACGTAGTATCAACACCTTACCGTATTTTAGCTCATATTTATAACACTATTTCTGGAAGTGAAAAAATACCTCCTACTGGTTTACCAAAGGATGTAATTTTCAAAAAATTGTTAGGATTATTAGACCAAAAGGTTGGAAATTCTATTTGTTTCCTTGTATTGGATGAAATTGACAGATTAATTGAAAATAAGAAAGGTGGGAATGAAATTCTCTATGATCTTACGAGATTGAATGAAAATTTAGATTATTGTAGAACGAGTTTGATAGGAATTTCTAACAAATTAAAATTCAGAGAAAATTTAGATCCAAGAGTATTATCTAGTTTAGGAGAAGAAATGCCTATAGTCTATAGTCCATATAATGCAACGCAACTTGGTGATATCCTTGAAGATCGAGCTAAGATTGCATTTTATGAAGGAGTTTTAGAAGATGGTGTTATTCGCTTATGTGCGGGATTAGCAGCAGAAGGGGATGGGGACGCAAGAAAAGCGTTACAATTGCTAAGAAAGGCAGGAGAACTTGCTCAAAGAGCTCAAAATAAAGTAGTCACAACAAAACACGTTTATGAAGCACAGGATGATTTAGAAAAAGATCACGTAATAGAATTTATACTTGGAATGCCTTTACAGGCACAATTAACATTAACAGCGATTTATTTATTGTCTAAATTTCCTGAATCACCTGAGATCATCATCTCTGGGGATGTTTATGAAGTATATGCTGAGCTTTGCGTCATTATTCCGGGAATTAGAAAATTAACTGAAAGAAGAATTAGCGATTATATTAACGAATTAGCCTTAGCCGGTATAATCTCAGCCCCAGTAAAATCAATGGGATATCACGGTAGAACAAAAATTATTAGATTAGACATCGATAAGGAGTTGTTAAAAGACATCTTATCGAAGATAGACAAAATTAAAAAAATTCTTCTTTCAAATTATAAACCAGTACTACTGCAATCTAAAAAGGTTAAATTAAAAAATAACGTTTTTAAAAGATTAATTTAGCTGGAGAACTCCCATTCATTAATATTCTCTGCTATATCATTAAGGAATTTAATACAATCCGATTCTTCTTTCAGTAGCAAGAAGATTCTTGCCAAATGTTTACAAAATTTTTTATTTATAGCCCTTCTTGTTTCAAAATCGTGACAATTATGATGAATGATTTTATTTTTAGTATCGATTTCGATATTGTAAGATTTCTCCTTTGATCCGGCAACGTGAGCCTTAATTAATCCTTTTTTAAAATCAAATATATCAATTTTGAAAGCATCGTTCGATATAGTTGCAGCTCTATT
>SDNM01000207.1 GCA_004524385.1 Promethearchaeota archaeon | reverse complement strand
TGCATATAAGCTCCGATTAATGGTCTCTGCGCATTACATAAAGTGGGATTATCTCCATATCCGATTTTGTTGGTTATATCAAGATAAAATTCATTAATATGGGTAGTTGCCAATCCTACACTGAAAAGCTCTTGCATTAGAGGGACTAAACCCATAGTATAAAGTAACTCTGGTCCATAATTGAAAGGATGCATACAAATTTTTTTTCCTTCGCGTCTAGCGTTTCTGAGATCGAGTAATAAGTTTAAGAGCATTTTCATGGGGGGCATTATTTCGTCTTGTTCTTCTTCCATTTCTGCTGCTTCGTCTCTAATTCGAGTAATGAACCCATTATACATTCCTTTCAAAAGACCGAATCCTTCACCCCAATTTCCTCTTCCAAGCTTTTTATATTCTTTAAGTTCTTCTTCAATTCTTAGTTCATTCATTTTTTTACCTTTAATTCAAATTAAATATAATTTATCTAATAATTTGGATTCAGAAATCTGAAACTTTTCCTCGTCTCGTTTTATATTCTCTGGAGATCTCCTCATCCAATTTACTTCCCCTCTAATACTTCCATAAATCCTTGAACACGTGTTTTCATCGCTCCTGCGCCACTTAAAACATATTCCCTTTCCAAATCAAGAAAGGGAACGCCTTGTTTTTTCAATTCATCCCTAAGAACAAATATTTCTGCCCACCAAAACGGACAGAACTTCATTCTTTGAAAGATAACTCCATCAACATTGAACTCTTTTATTAAATTTAATACAAAATCAACTCTTTTAGACTGTTCACCAGCCATCCGCGGACAAGATACTCTTGATAAATAACGGTTCGCAAGAGCGTCTAAAGGATCTAAGCTTTCATCTACTAACTCCCAAAAATATTTCGTGCCAATACAAACGGCATCATTAACAATTAAACCCCCTAAATCCTCAATTATTTTAACATATTCAGGATCATCCAGCATGCTTCCTACCAGCATTATTCTTTTTTTATCATCAGAGATTCCTTCTTTTCCTTCACTTTCTTTTAGCTGTGTAGTTAATAACTCATTAAATTGATTTTTAGGCATTGAAATTCCAGAGAGTAGAATATTCATTACATCAGTGCCAGTGATAGGAGGATTATTTTTCTTTCTGAGCATATATAACTCTTTAAGAAGAGTTCGGCTTTTATTATATAATTTTATCGAATTTTTGAGTTTTTCCTCAGTAATGTCGACATTAAATGTTTTTTCTAAATAATCTTTGAACTTAGTTAATTCATATTTAAAATAATCTATTGTTATATCATTTACATTACTAGGAACACTCAGAAAATATTGATTAGTAAATGGTGTTTTATATCGCATATTATCGTAAAGTCTACGGATTTGATCACAACTATTACAAGAAATTATACCATCAAGAAAATCAAATTGCTTTCTATTTGCCATCTCAAGGCAGCAGCGCGTGAAACTGCATGTCGTGGGTGATAGGTAGGCGTCTCCCATTGGAGTGTCCGTACAACCTTTTGCTCTAATCCTAAAGGGTAAAATATCTGCTGCATTAATTATCTCCTCTGGGATATAAGTGCAAAAATATCCTAATATTTTTTTTCCCTCTTTTTTCCAGTCATCCATCCACGGATTTAAAAGGGAATCTCCTTTAGTAAAATCATCTAAAACAGTCAATTTTAACGTTCCTATCTATGATTGAGTGATTTAATAGATTACTATAATAAATCCTTAAAACCTCAGAACAATTTTAAATTATTCATTATAAAAATAAAAGAAAATAATCTTTTATTCTATTAAAAACTAATTATTTACTTTAAATTGGTGTATGAATCCTGTTATTAGACATACAACTTCCAATAGATGTTGATGAGAAATTCATTTTAAGATAAATAGTACCACATTCCATAAGATTTTGCTCATAAAATGGAATTTCCAATCTTGATTATCTTGGATTGTTAGTCATCTTCTTCCATCAAGTTCTATTCTTCTAGTTCTCATTAATTCTCTGCACTCCGCTGCTTCTCTTGAATAAAATATGTAAGGTATTATCCATAGAAGAGTACTAACCAAAAAGATTACTAAAAGGAAGGATATAACAAAGGATAAGTTTGAAATCGAATCTTGAATCATAATTGCTACAATTAAATGTCCTATTATCGTTCCAATATTAGACATTATTAAACTAATAGAATTAATATAACTTCGTTCCTCTGGAACGCAGACCTCAGCATATATGGCAGCAATGTTTGAAGTGGGAAAAGATGTTAAAACATACGCGGAAAAACCAATAATTAACAATAAGATCCATATAATAATGAGTTCAGTTAAATTAAATGGAGTAAATGGTATTAGATAAAATATGAATAAACAAATAACACCTAACATTATAGCTACCATGGATAATAAAACTCTACCTCTCGGATGCCCTTTCTTATATAGCTTATCTCCAAATTTTCCCCCATATATACTCCCGAATAAGGCCCCAGTTCCTGTCAGAATAACTAAAATTGTAGCAAAGAGGATGGCATTTTCCCCACCAAATTTTTGACTTAGATAAAAGATTGTCCATAACGAGAGAGGACCGACACATATCATTGAAACTAGGATATATAGAAATATTCCAGCAATTGTCTTTTTCTTTAATAATTGTTTAAATTTAGAAAATGTTATTTTGTAATCATATTCAATAACTCCATCAAAATCTTGAAACTCTGGCTCAACACGTCCTCTTTCAGGTTCAATTCCAAAATAAAAATATAATACTACATCTAAAAAGCCTAATATAGCTATTAATCCTTTGGTAAATCTCCATCCAAATGGACCAAGAAAGTAAATAAATAGCCCTCCAAATAGAAGCCCCCCTCCAGCGCCAAGAATGTTAAGGAACCCCAACTGGCCAAATTTATTCCCTCTCTCTTCTGGAGGATATAATTCTGAGATCATTGCTACTGCGAGGGGAGTGAAAGCTCCTGTACCAAATGTAATAATTAAAGCACATATAAAATAAAACATAAAATTAGGTGAAAGAGCTTGGAATATAACGGGGATAAAAAAGATTGACTCTGAAATGATTAATGTATTTTTCTTAGCATTCTTACTTTTTAGTTTTTCACTAATAAATCCAAAAAATATTGTACTAATTAAGAGCGTCACAGTTGTTAAAGCTACCATAATACTGATTAATTGAGCTGAAGTTCCAGGAAGATGTTTAAGTAAAATACCAAGATTTACGGGAAGAATAGCCCCGTTGAAGAAGTGGGCTGAAGAAAATAAACATAAAATATTAAAAGTTCTATCAGTTTCTTTTTGATCTATACTCATTTTCACTTTCAAAAAATACAGAATTTAATAAGGAGAAAAATAAGACGGTAAATATAGGTATATCTTTTTTTCTTTCTAGTATAATTTTTAATGTTTTTTGAACTGATAATAAAGTGATCACAAAACCGTAGTAATACGAAGATAATACATCTAATTAAGAAGAAGATTTTTATACTTATTCTTAGTAATTTATTTAAATTCTGAAAGGTGTTACAAACTTGGAAGAACATCCTGAATATAAAATTGATAAATCGACTAATAACGATAGGTATTATAAACCAAATTATTCAATACTTTTTAAAAAAATAAAAGATATACAGACTCCTGTAAAGAACGATTTAATTATTGCTTTAATGGATGGTAATTGGCATAGTGAATCGGATTTAGTAAGATTAGCTAAAAGGCAACAGTATCGATATATGGGTATTGTAACCCTTGGTACTATGGTAAATTCATTAAATCATTTGCTAAAAAGTAATTATGTTGAGAAAAAAATAATAAATAGTGAGATGTGTTACAAGATTTCCGATAATTATATTGGTCTTACGAGAGCCGCATACAATAGAAACCTGTCCAATCTAATTTAATATTGAAAATCTTAATTATAAATCTAATTTTGATGGTGTAAATAGGTGGAAAACTTTAATGAAAGGAAATTTAATATGGCTACCCTCATGAGAATTTGTTTCAAACCAGAATATACCAATATCTTCCAAAAAATTAAAGAAATAAATACTCCTTTAAGTCCAAAAAATAATATTCTTATGGTTTTATTAGACGGGCAGTGGCATTCTGAAAATGAGATAATCAGAATTACACGGAAGCAATATGGATATATGGGGAGCGTAACTTTACG
>SDNM01000206.1 GCA_004524385.1 Promethearchaeota archaeon | reverse complement strand
CCTATCTGCTGCTCCATCGCAAATTAAGATGATATATTTCATAATCTTATTATCGAGTTAAATTAATTATTTTAAAATGATATTAACTTAAACTTTTTTGATGTTTTTTTGATAGGTATTAATTATCTTTCTGAGTTTCTCTAGGTTGGTCTTTTTCAATGCAGAAAATTCTAGAAAAGGAAGCTCAGCTTCTTTAACATCCTTAAAATTGTCTAAATGAATAAAAGATAAATCGTATTCTTTTGCGGATTCAAGAAATAAATTAATAATACGTCTTTTATCGATATGTGAAACTTTATCAATTTTATTTATAATAATTAAGAGTGGAATGCCAAATTCTTTCAGAAAATTGATTAATTCAAAACTTAATGGAATGGTATCCTTATTTTGGATAAAATATTTATTAATTTCATCTTCAATTCTTAGAGCATTTAAAACGACTAATCCAAAAAAATAATCTTTATTATGATTTTCAATATGAATTATTATTTGTCTTTTAATGTGTTCCTCTCTCCTGCGACTTGAATGTTTCATATAACCGAATCCGGGTAAATCAACAATTTGATAGGGTAAATTAGGTTGTGAAATTGGTTTTATTAACGATGTACTACCAGGTTTTTTGCCTGCTTTTCCCTTAAATTTAATTGGATTTGGCAATAATAACCGAGTTATTGAACTTTTTCCGACATTAGAATTTCCAATAATTAATAACGATGGTTTTTTCTTCATTTTACTATAATTAAAAAGCTTATATATCTAAGAAATCGTCTTTTAGGAAGTCCCTAAACATTTCTTTTTTCTTTCCTTCTTCGATAACTGGTCGTGTGCTAATAGGCTTCCCCGCTTTTTCTAAAATCTCTTTTAATTCTTCAAAATTAACTTTAGGATTAATCTTGAATTTACCACTCATGTATCGGATAATTTTTTCATTTTTTAAGGATAATCTTAAAATATAGCCGAGTCCAAAATAAAATTGAGGTTCTGGGATTGGATCGATTGCACTTTTACTAGTTACTTCTTTTAAAATATCATATAATAAAGCTTTACTCGCAGTATGATCTTCCACTTCAAAGACCAAATAATAAAGGGAATGGTACCATATTTTTTCGCGCTTTTGTTTAACATAATCTAAAAATTTTTCAGGTGTAATTATTTCTTTTTCTTCTTTTTTTTTTTTCTCTAACAATTCTAGTTTAATTCTTTCTTCTAATTCTCCAGAAATCTCTTGAGTAGGTTTAGGCTCAATTTCATCTTCAGAAAGGCTGTGTAATTCCTCTTTTTTAACGCTTTCAATTGCTTGTTTCATTTCTTTTAATTCATCAAAATCAATTTGTTCTATATCTGAAAAATCTGAGATTAAATCATCTTTTTGTTGTATATAATCATTTATTTCATTTTCACTCTCAGGAATCTCTGCATCTTCACTTGTTATATTTTCTTCTCTAACTTTAGCTATTGCTTCTTGCATTTCCTGAATCTCTTCAAATTCTAAATCGTCTAAATCTGAAAAATCTGTTTCAAGATTTTCCATATCTTTTAAATAAGCTTGTAAGTCGGATTCGTTTAAATCTTCTTTTTCTTCTTGATTTTCGTTCATATTTTAATCATTAATAAAATATTTTCGCTTTTTATCAATAAAATTATAGTTTTTTAATACTTTAAATATTAATAATCTGGAAAAATTAAAATAAGCAATAAAAATATTAGATTTTTTAAGTTCTCTTGTAGATGAATCTCTCCCAAGATTTTGTGTTAGCCATTGATTCTGGCATTCCTTTGCGTTTTCTTATTTCTAAAATAATATCTTCTTCTAATGAACCAGGAACTTTTTCAAAACCAAGAAATTCATAACCAAAGAAAGCACGACCCTGAGTGCTGCTTCGAATCTCGTCTGCAATCCCAATTATTTCTGCTGCGGGAATTTGTCCTTGAACTCTCACATATTCTCCTTCAGGAATAACATTATGAATGCGGCCTCGATGTTTATTTATTATTGAACTGACACCCCCTTCGGTTCCTTGAGGAGTTTTTACATCAATCCTCTGAATGGGTTCAAAAAGATGAGGGTCAGCTTCTAACATAGCTAATGATAAAGCGGAATATGCCATGCTAGCGGTTTGTGCAAATTGAGTGTGTCTAGGGTCCTCATGGATAACCATATCTGTAAAAGTTGCTCTAATTCCCATGGCAGGTTCCTTAGCTAAAATACACTCTTCAAGCCAATTTCTAAAAGAGCTCACTAAGTCATTTTTGACACGATCAAATCGCTGTAATCCAGATGTTCCATTAACAAGGAGATTTCCTTTATAAACATCAACAATACGTCTTGCTTCTTTCGCATCCCATCCTGCTTCTTCTCTTAGGATTTGAGCCCGCTCTTTTTCATTTTGTAAATCGGTAATTTTACCCAAATCTATTAATTCCTCGGTTTTTTTATCTAATGGCTCAACATATAATAATAAACGATTATGCGAATTTGATGATTTAGTGTGATATTCTTTGCTTTTCTTATTAATCTTTTCTCTATACACTATGATGGGTTCTCCTATTTCAATTTTAACTTGATTATTTATCCTTTTGGTCAAGATTTCAATTTGCAATGGATCAATCCCACTTAAGATATACTCCATTGACTCTTTATTGAGTCGGAATTCAGCCGTAGGATCTGCTTGCAACCATTTCCCCACTACTTCTCCTAATTTTGCAAGATCGTGAGGATCTTTGGGTTTAATACTTCTTGATACAACTGCTCTACAGGCGTAATTTATTTTTTCAAAGGATGGAATTTTTTCTGCTTCGTCTTTGTCCTTAGGAACTTTATCAGCAGCTAAAAACGTCTCTCCTGAAGGGCAAATAAATCCATATAATGCAAAAAGATTCCCTGCGGGAATACTTGAAATATCTAATATATCTGTAATTTCCATAACACCTAATCTTTTTACTCGATTGCTAGTTTTGCTATTAACCAGATATAATGAGTCGGTTTGGTCAAAAGTACCTGAAAATACTCGCCCGATTAAAGTTGCCTGATAGTTTTTCTTGGGATCTAGAAATATTTTTGTAATCATACCATAGAGAGGCCCTTTCGGATCACTTTTTTGTAAAGCTTGACCAAGTTCAGAATTAAGATCGCCCCCCCAAATATGAGGGATTCTATATTTTGCGGCATCAATAGGATTGGGTAAATGATCAACAACCATCCGTAGTATTGGCTCATCAAGAGGTAAGTTTTCTCTTAACCACATGATATCTCCTTCGTTATATTTCGCAAAAACATCTTGAGGCTTTAAGTTCTTCTCCAGCAAAATTTCATAAGTAAAACCCCATCCATGTTTTGCTGAGCCAACTGCTACACTGTTTTTAGCAAAATCAATTGACCAATTTGATCCTTCAGGTCTTACTTTCTTAATTAGTTCATTAACTTCTCGCGTAATTTTATCTATTTTTTCGAAAGTATCTTTTGGACTTAATTTTAATTCACTAATCAATCTGTCAACTTTATTAATGAACAAAACTGGTTTGCAGAACTCTTCGCCTACAGCAAGTCTGATGTTAGTTTCCGTCTGAGTCATTATTCCTTCTAACGCATCAACCAATATGATAGCCCCGTCGCTTCCTCGAAGGGCACGAGAAACCTCACCAGTGAAAGATATATGCCCAGGCGTATCATTCAGCTGAAAAATATATGGTTCATCATCGTCAGGGTGTCTCGGATCTTGAAAAGCGAGCAATACAACACTTGTAAAAATTGTTATACCCCGCGCTTGCTCCTCGTCGTCTGAGTCGGTCATCTGTAGTTGACCCGCGTCTTCTTCTCGCATTAAACCAGCTCTTCTTAAAAGATAATCGGTCGCTGTGGTTTTACCATGGTCAATATGAGCTGTAATACTGAAAATTCTTTTTTTCTCGTATGAGCCAGAAGTTACCAAACTTTTAATCTCATTTTCATTTTTAACTTTAACCATATCTTTTCACATTATTTTTGAGTTATTATAACAGAAAAAAATACGGGAAAACATAAAAATTTTGTGAAACAAGGCTATAAATCCTTAATTTTGGACAGTTTCATATTAAAAAAGATTAGTCGTTATTTCTTTTATTATAAATTAAATGGCAAAACCATCTCCTTTAAGACATATATTGCCCTTTTTCCCGTGATCGTTT
>SDNM01000205.1 GCA_004524385.1 Promethearchaeota archaeon | reverse complement strand
TCTTACAGAGAAATTCAGGATCAACTCGGCATCTCCATAGGCACCATTCACAATAGAATCTCAAAACTTAAAGAAAAGAGTATAATTGAAGGTTACACATTAAAACTTAATAATATTAAATTGGGTTATAAATTAACTTTCTTAATTCGGATTCATGTTGATGGAAAACATACTGAAGAAATTCTTAACGAAATTGGAGAAAAACCTGAAGTATGTTCGGTTTTTCATACGACAGGGGAACAATCGGCAGCTCTAATATGTAGATTTAGGGAATCTGAAGATGTTCATAATTTCGTAAGAGAATTAAACGAAAAGGAATTCGTTACTCGTACGGTTTCGAATATGGTTCTTAAAGAATACAAGAATTCCTCTTATGTTGAAATTTAATATTTTTAGATTTTAAGTATAAATTGGCATAAATTATTTCCTAAGATATTGTTTAAATAATTATTTTTTAATGATCTCCAAGTCATAAACTTAAAAAATTGTATATTATTTTTTACATTAATAATAAAATATAAACCAAGAAAACAATTAGAAAAATAAATAAAATTAAGAATATGGTCTAAAATGTCGTATGGAGGAGTACCCATAATTGTACTTAAGGAAGGTACAGAAGACACTCGAGAAAAAGAAGCTCGAGAAAAAAATATTAATGCTATGCTAGCAATCGCAGAAACAATTAGGTCAACTTTAGGGCCAAAAGGAATGAGTAAGATGCTCGTTGATACGTTAGGTGATACGACTATTACAAACGATGGCGCAGAAATACTTAAAGCTTTAGATATTGAAAATGTTGCTGCAATCATGATGGTAAATGTAGCTAAAGCGATTGACACTGATATTGGAGATGGAACTACTTCTGCTGTAATTTTTTCCTCAGCTCTTTTAAAAAATGCTTTAGAGTTGATTGAACAATCAATTCATCCTAAACATATCATAACTGGCTATAAAATCGCTACAGATAAAGCAATAGAGTTAGTAAATGAAATAGCCACGAAAATTTCTAAAGATGACGATAAAATCCTTAAAGATGCTGCTATGACAGCTATGAACTCTAAAGATATTGCTCCATTAAAAGATTTTTTTGCGGGCTTAGCTTTAAAGGCGGTTAAAAAAATAGCTGATGAGGAAAATACATTTGCTAAAGTTGGAAATATAAAAATTGTTAAAGCTGCTGGAAAATCTCTTAAGGATTCTGAATTGATTAACGGTGTTTACATTCAAAAGGAAAAAGTTAATCCTGCTATGCCTGATGTGCTGAAAAATGTGAAAATTGCTGTTATTCGAAAGAAATTGGACGTAGTAAAAACAGAGTATGACGCTCAAATCCAAATCTTTAAACCTGAGGATATTCAAGGATTCAAGAATCAAGAAGAAAAAATACTTCAAGATTACTTGAAAATCTTTAAAAATATGGGAATAAATATGATTGTAAACAATAAGGACATTTCCGATAAATTTGGCGCCTATTTAGCCAGGGAAAACATTGCTGCAATAAAAAATTTAGGTGATAGCGATATGAAGGCGGTTTTAAAAGCCATAGGAGCAAAACAGATTGATGATTTGACTTCTTTAACTGAAGACGATTTAGGCTACGCCGAAACAGTGAAATTTGAAAAAATTGAGGATGATGAATATACGTTCTTTACAGGATGCAAAAATCCTAAATCTGTATCTATTTTACTTAAAGGAGGACTTGATAAAGTTTTAAATTCTGCGGAAATTAGTTTAAATGATGTTTTATCTGTAATTGCTAAAATTATTGATACACAAATGGTAGTCGCTGGCGGCGGGGCAATATATATCGAACTCGCCAAAAAAATAAAAGATTACGCTAACAAAATTGGTGGTAAAGAACAAATTGCAGTCACAGCATATGCTCTTGCACTTGAAGAAATCCCTAAAACCTTAATTAATAATGCTGGGTTAGATGAAATTGAAAGATTGACCGAATTAAGAGCTGCTCATAAAACTGATGCCGATAAATGGATAGGAATTGACACCATTACAAACACAATTGGGAATAATTTTGAAAAAGGTATAGTGGAGCCAGCAGCATTGGTAACTCATTTATTAAAATCTGGAAGCGAATTAGCAAATTTAGTTTTAAGGGTTGACAGAATCATTAAAGCAAGTAACGCTTCAAAAACAGGCTTTCAGCCTTAATATTTCTCTTTATAATTTATTTTTTTTTATTAAAATTTTATTTGGAATTTGTCTTAAAATCATCATTAAACAATTTTTTCAAGGCAAATTCAATCTTTAAATATTAAAGAATCAATAATTAATTAATTAATTCAATAAAGTTTGGAGGTATAATTAAATGGTTAATGTAAACGGTGCGCAACTAATTGTTCGCGCTTTAAGTAATCAAGGAGTAAAAGTTATTTGGACCCTATGTGGAGATAACGATTTTATCTATAATTATTGCCATGATAAAGAATGTACTGAAACCGGCATTGATTTGATTGATTTCCGTCATGAACAAGCAACAGGACATGCTGCTATGGGCTACTATTTAGCTACGGGTAAAATTGGAGTTTGTTCAGTCCAATCTGGTCCTGGAATTACGGATTTATTCCCTTCAATTCCGATAGCATGGGATGCAAGTGTTCCTCTAGTTTCTATATGTAGTTCGACACCAATGATGGACTTTGAAAAGTTAGCTGCAAATGAAATAGACGTAATTCCGAGCTTCAGACCAGTTACAAAATGGGCGGGCTACTGCTATGAAACGGCACGATTACCGGAATATATCAACATGGCATTTAGAATCGCTTCAACTGGACGTCCTGGACCGGTACTTTTGCTTGTTCCTTTTGATGTGATGGTAAAAGAATGTGATGACGAGTTAGATATAATACAAAAAGCATTCAAGCCCGTTGAAACCCTACGCGCTTTTCGCGGTCCATATGGAAATGAAGAAATGGTAACAAAAGCTTTAGATCTTCTATTAAATGCTAAGAGTCCTTTAATCATGGCAGGCACGGGAACTAACTTTTCAGGAGCTTCCAAAGAAATTGTGGAATTTGCAGAATTAGCACAAATTCCTGTAGGAATGTGGGGCTATGGGCTTGGCTGTATTCCTCCTGATCATCCCCTCTACTTTGGTTTGGCAAGTCCTTTAGATGGTCCTGGAACATCATTGCTTCAAAAAGCTGATGTAATCCTTATATTAGGAGCACGAATTACAGAAATGATGAATTATGGTTATATGCCATGTTTCAATGACAATGCGAAAATTATACAAGTAGATATAAAAGCCGAAGAGATTGGGAGAAATCGAGCTATCGATGTACCGATTGTGGGAGATGTAAAAGGGGTTCTAACTCAAATGATTAATATAACAAAATCAAAAATCAATACCCCAAGACCTGAAATCCCTTGGGTTAAAACCGTGCAAGCCGAAGTAAAAAAATTTTACGAGCGAGTTGAAAGGGACGGATCTACCGATAAGGTTCCCATCCATCCTCAGCGTTTGGTAAAAGAAATCGGTGAATTCATGCCCGAAGATGGATTTATCATTCTTGATGGGGGAGATACTACAATTTGGGGACTTACTGGCTTAAAGCCCTATTTTCCAAAGTCATTATATTTTTCTGGAAGTTTTGGTATTCAACATCTTGGTGGCGGCGTTCCAATAGCTATTGCTACAAAATATGTTTATCCTGATAGGAAAGTACTAGTCTTAACTGGTGACGGTTCATTTTTATTCAATGGAAAGGAAATTGATACGGCTCGCAGGCATGATCTTCCATTTGTAGTTGTTATAAGTAATGATAGATTATGGGGAATGGTCGCTAGAAGTCAACGAATAGCTCATGGTAGAAAATATTTTGGCTTAGGTTCTTCTTTAAGCGATGAAACGAGATATGATAAATACGCCGAAGCTTTTAATTGTTATGGAGAATTGGTAGTAGACCCAAATGAAATTCGCCCAGCTCTAAAACGAGCTTTTGATTCTGGCCTTCCTGCGATTATAGATGTGCGAGTGAATCCTAAAGTAAATACTGTAATGGATTACATGGCAAAGGAAGCTTTTAATCCGGGAAGTTGGAAACGCGAAGTAAAGAAAAAAGAAGAAGTTATCGAATTAGTAACGATCAAAAAATAACTATTTTTCATGAGGAAAAAAAAAAAATGAAAGCAGCATTATACGAAGGAAAAG